>JBEBTF010000071.1:0-18284 GCA_040393865.1 Planctomicrobium piriforme
CCTCGGCAATGTGAACCGCTTGGGCGACTGGATTGTCCGTTCGCTTACAGGTATTTGTTGATGATGTTTTCAATCCATTCCTGTCGGCCGCTGGTGTTGGGGGAGATTTCTCCTTTTGCCAGCATGTATTCTTCGAGATCAGCGAATGTGGCTTCGCCGGCTTCGATCTTCTTTCCGATGCCTGAGTCGAAACTGGAGTAGCGTTCCTGGACGAATTGGGACAGGACTCCGTCTTTGCGGATTGCTGCTGCGATTTTGGCCCCGCGAGCGAAGGCGTCCATTCCTCCAATGTGGGCGTGGAAGAGATCGACTGGATCGATACTCTCTCGGCGGAGTTTGGCGTCGAAGTTTGTTCCGCCGGAGTGTAAGCCACCTTGTTCCAACAGCACGAGCATCACCTGCGTCGTCACGTAGATATCTGTCGGGAACTGATCGGTGTCCCAGCCCAGCAGCAGGTCGCCGGAGTTGGCGTCGATTGACCCGAGAGCGTTGTGGATTCTGGCGTATTCCAGCTCGTGCATGAATGTGTGGCCGGCCAGTGTTGCATGGTTCGCCTCGATATTCAGCTTTACAATTCCATCGAGCCCATGTCGCCCGATGAAGTTGAGGCAGGCTGCTGCATCGAAGTCGTACTGGTGCTTGGTTGGCTCTTTTGGTTTTGGCTCGAAGAGGAACTGACCGGTGAAGCCGATTGATTTCGCGTGGTCGTGAGCGAGGTGCATGAATCGGGCGAAGTTCTCCAGTTCGCGATTCATGTCGGTGTTAAACAGGTTTACATATCCTTCGCGGCCACCCCAGAAGACATAGTTAGCCCCGCCTAATTCGTGGGTGACTTCAATTGCTTTTTTAACTTGTGCAGCGGCATAAGCGAAGACGTCTGCGTTGCAACTGGTGGAAGCACCGTGTAGATATCGTGGATGACTAAATAGGTTGGCGGTTCCCCAGAGTAGCTTAATTCCTGTTTCTTCTTGTTTTTCTTTTAGCTTAGCGGCGACACGGTCCAGGTTGGCGTTGCTCTCTTTGAGAGTGGCACCTTCAGGGGCGACGTCACGGTCGTGGAAACAGTAGAACGGCGCGCCGAGTTTTGAGATGAATTCAAAGGCGACATCCACTCGTTTCAAGGCGTTTTCCACCGAGTCGCTGCCGTCGTCCCAGTCGCGGAGCAGAGTGGGGGCGCCGAATGGATCGGATCCGGTTCCGCGGAACGAATGCCAATAGGCCACTGAAAAGCGGAACAGATCTTTCATCGACTGGCCTTCGATGATCTCTTCCGGGTTGTAATGTTTGAAAGCAAGTGGGTTCTTGCTCTTTGGGCCTTCGTATTCGATCTTCGAGACGTTAGGGAAGTAGCTGCTCATTGTTTTACTCTGTTTAATGTTTTGTGTTGTTTATTGTTTAGTGCTTAATTTGTTCTGGATAAGTTCCGTGCCACGAATGTTGTTTAGTAAGGCTTCGCGTGCATCGACTTCGGCGAGGTGATTGAGGATTCCGATGCGGCCTGAATAGCCAGATTCAATGACGACTCGCAGCATCTCAGTTTCATGTTCTCCTTGACCAACATAAAGGATCTTCGGGTCGCCGGACGCATTCATGCCGTTAATGTTCAGGCAGAGTAGGTACGGCTTCATCAGAGTGAAGGACTCTTGCCAGTCAGTGATGTGAGAATGGCCGTGGTGAAAGTTATAAACAATCCCCACGTGCTTGAATCCCTTGTTGCGAAGTGCTTCGCAGACGGCAACCAGATTCTTGGGTTCGCCTCCCCAGTTCCCGTGGTTGTAGAGCCCCAGAGGGCAGTTCATTGCCTGAGTTTTCTTTGCAAGGGGAGTGAGTGTTTCAACCGCTGCAGCGACTTTGGCTTCATCTGTCGCGCCGGGAGGATTTGGAGGCATCTGCCAGATTTGAGGATGCAGGTTGTACTTCTCGAAGAGTTCGAAAGCGTGAGGATGTTCTCCCCAAAAAGCGAACATCTCAATTCCATGTGCTTGGTATTGCCGGATTTCTTCCTCGAAAGTCGGAACGTGTTCTGCCCGCCAGTCGTATGCGCAGGATCGAATTCCGAGTTCTTGCAGCATCTTGGCCCGTTCTTGAGGGCTCCGCTTCTTTGCGTCAAATGGAACGATGCACCAGGCAACGAGATTGTCGAGGTTCAGGATTCTCGCCCCTGACTGAGTTTCGGCCGGGGACTGTTGAGATGGAGCCAGCGGGGTGTCGGCGACGAGTTTGCCTGAGATTGTGATTGAGGAAATCAGGGCGAAGGAGAGGGTTGCAAGAACGGTCGAG
The DNA here is from genome assembly GCA_040393865.1 of Planctomicrobium piriforme. GTDB lineage: Bacteria > Planctomycetota > Planctomycetia > Planctomycetales > Planctomycetaceae > Planctomicrobium > Planctomicrobium piriforme_A. The sequence continues at coordinate 2,281 of JBEBTF010000071.1, forward strand.
AGGATCGGTTTCATTGCACTCACCGTTGTTGGCGTCAGGCACCCCACGCAAAGTGGTTGAACTGTGTGATTTTCGGGAGGTGGCCCCCGCATCATGGCGAAGTTTTCTAGTTCTGACAATTAACAAGTGTTGCTGTATTGATTTGTGCTTTGGCGAGTCTATTTCCATTAAACAATGTGGATGCGTTGTTTTTGGGCGAACATGCGAGTGAATTGAGCATTGTCCTGCGGTGAAGCTCTCTTTTTCGAATGCAGAACATCAGGAAAACAATTGAGGAATCGCGTTATTTAAACATGTGCTTTAAGAGTTGGCATGGGCCTTGCAATTGGGCATGGCTGTCTGACATCCCTGAGAGTGTGGACTGCCAACGACATTCGGCGATCTTCAAATTTTCGTCGCGAGGTGAGTGTTCAGGTGCTGTACGAGTTCCTGCTGGTCCTGATGGTGATCGGGTGGGCTGACTCCGGTTTCTGATGACCGCGACAGAATGATCTGGTGAATTCGGAACGAAGAGAGATATGAAAACTTATATGAGATGTGCAGCCGTGTTTGCGGCATTGGTGCCCCTGTTATTCGTTCCCTGCTTGGCGTTTGCTCAAGAGCAGGCGCCGGCTGCTGCGGAAGTGGTGACCACCACTGCTGAAGTTGTTACCGAAGCGCCTGCTGCTGAAGATCCAGATCTCGATACTGGAAAAGTTGCATGGATGCTGACGTCGTGTGCGCTTGTTCTCATGATGACCGCACCAGGTCTTGCTTTGTTCTACGGCGGGCTTGTTCGTAAGAAGAACATTCTCAGCGTGATGATGCAGTGCTTCTTCCTGATGGGGCTGATGACCATTCTGTGGGCGATCATTGGTTACAGCTGGGCCTTCGGGGGAACCAACCCTTACTACGGAAATCTCGACTACGTTCTGTTGAACGGGGTCATTGCTGGTGAAGGTCGTTCACTGAACGCTGCTGGCAACGACATGATTTTCTGCATGTTCCAAGGGATGTTCTTCATCATTACACCTGCGCTGATCTGTGGTGCATTCGCTGAACGAATGAAATTCAGCACAATGGCTGTGTTCTGTGCACTGTGGGGATTGCTGGTTTATTGCCCAATCGCTCACTGGGTCTGGGCCGCCGATGGCTGGTTGTGCGGTCTCAATGAAAAAGCCATGTTCCCAGGGTTGGACTTCGCTGGCGGTACTGTTGTTCACATCAGTTCCGGTGTTTCGGCTTTGGTCTGTGCAATCGTCATCGGAAAACGACATGGCTACGGCAGCGAGCCAATGCCTCCTCACAATCTGACTTACACCTGCATCGGTGCCGCACTTCTGTGGGTGGGTTGGTTCGGCTTCAACGGCGGGAGTGCAGTCAACGCTGATAAATGGGCAGTGAACGCATTCTTCGCGACTCAGATGGCTGCTGCTGCTGGTGTTCTGGGATGGGTGATTGCCGAGTGGATTGGTCACGGTAAGCCAACAACTCTGGGGGCCTGCTCAGGGGCGGTTGCTGGTCTGGTTTGTATTACCCCAGCTGCTGGTGCTGTGAACCCGATTCATGGAATCATTCTCGGACTTGCCGCTGGTATTGTCTGCTACCTGGCATGCACCACTGTTAAGAAGACATTTGGATACGATGACTCCCTTGATGCATTCGGGGTTCACGGAGTGGGGGGAGCTCTCGGGGCGATTCTGACTGGTGTGTTTGCAACGAAGAGCGTTACTGAAGGTGTGTCAGGTCTGATCGAAGCCGGGAACGTCCAGCAGGTCATCAATCAGGCAGCTGGAGTTGGAGCTTCTGTTGTGACCGCGGTGATTGGAACTTTCATTCTCCTGAAGATTCTCGACGCAACGATGGGTTTGCGAGTTACCCAGGATGAAGAGCAGCAGGGGCTGGATCTCAGCCAGCACAACGAAGAAGGTTACATCTTCCTCTAAGGTTTCAGCTGAATTGGGCAGAGTGCGGCCTCTTCGGCACACACGTCTGACTGGACAACGACCGCTTTGCCTTTGCTGATGTATTGTAGATTTGTATGAGGCAAAGCGGTTTTTCTGCCTGACTCCTTTTGTTTCCTTGTTGTTTGAATCAGCGGTAAACACCCATCTCAGGCCCGGTCGCTCTTGACTCATTAAACCTGCTGAGCCAAAGTGGAGCCGCGCCTGTAATCGCATAAGGACCGACCAATGAAAAAAATCGAAGCTATTATCCGGCACTTCAAGCTCGAAGAAGTCAAAGACGCATTGACTGCGGCCGGAATCTCCGGGATGACAGTTTCGGAAGTGCGGGGCTTTGGACGCCAAAAAGGGCATAAGGAACAGTACCGAGGTGCGGAGTACACCGTTGACTTCCTGCCAAAGGTCAAGATCGAAGTTGTTGTTCCAACTGAAGAGTTGCAGACAGCGATCGACGCCATTCTGAAGACCGCTCGAACCGGCCAGATTGGTGACGGCAAGATCTTCATCAGCGATCTGCAGGAAACGATCCGTATCCGCACCGGCGAAACCGGAAGTGAATCTCTGTAGGGTTGATGTGCTCTCTCGGAAGCAGTGTCAGAATGTTCTGACAGCGAGTGCTGATGTGGGAATGTCCAAGCTGAATTCAGTATGGCATTCCGAGGAGAGCAAGTTTCGTTTTCAGGATCTTTTTCCTCAATATGGAAGAGGACGCTCTGCGACGGCTGAGTGATTGTTTCCGTAGTGAATTGCTTTGAAGCAGAGCGAGCGTTATCTATTGTCGCGCTTGTTCGCTTCAGGCTTCCGGTGGACCGGACGGTATCTGGTTCCTGACAGGTAGAATGTCATTCGTTCTCGCTCGTCAGCCCCTTGGTTTCGAATGCCTTCAACGGATTCAGTAACTGGATCAATTGTTGTGTTCATCGTTTGAACGAAATTTCCCTCTGTTAGTTTTCCAGAAGAACATCCTGTGTTTAATAGGAACGGGACTCTGTTCCTCTGTATGTGAACGACCAATCCGGTCGGAAAGTCTTGGTCAGGCTGCGTCATGAAAAAAATCGAAGCAATCATCCGCCATTACAAGTTGGATGACGTCAAGACGGCTCTGTCTGACAGCGGTATTATTGGAATGACCGTTTCCGAGGTTCGTGGATTCGGCCGCCAGCGAGGTCACAAAGAACAATATCGCGGTGCAGAGTATACGGTTGACTTCCTCCCAAAACTGAAAGTGGAAGTTGTCGTTACAGACAATGACCTGGAGAAGGCTGTGACAGCGGTCATGAATTCCGCCCGCACAGGTCGGGTTGGTGATGGCAAGCTGTTTATTACAGAGATTACAGATGTGATCCGTATTCGAACCGGCGAATCCGGTCCGGAAGCGATTTGATGAGTTTGTTCCGCTGTTCAGCTACGCAACAGACTGTCTGAATGTGACAACGCCTGAGCTTCTCTTTTGAGAGGCTCAGGCGTTGTTTTCAATTACAGCTGATCTGCGGACGGGAGCTTCACTCTCAGTCTTCAGACAGGAAGTCGAGGATGGCTCGGTTGGTCGCTTGAGGTTGCTCTTGTGGCGCCATGTGCCCAGCATTGTCGATGACGACATGTTTGCTCTTGGGGAGCATTCGATTGATTTCTGCCATCTCATCGACTGTTGAGATTGAATCGTGTTCGCCTGTCAGCAGCAACACTGGAACTGTGATTGCCGGAAGCCATTTTGTGACATCTGGCCGAGCGGCCATTCCTCGCGCTGCGGCTGCGACTCCTGTTGGGGAACTTTCGAGAATCGTCTTCCTGGTGTTCTCTATCAGATCTGGTTGCTGATGCTGAGTCGATTTCGCATACATCTTGGGCAACATCGCTTCAGCAAGCTGGCTGGTTCCTTCTGCTTCAACCTTGTCAGCAGTGATCAGACGATCGGCTCGTGCTTTATCGGTATCGGCGATTGCCCGAGTGTCGCAAAGGATCAGCCTCGCCAGTTTGTTGCGATGCCGTTCCCAAAACTGCCATGCGACATATCCCCCCATTGATAAGCCGCACAGGATTACTGGTTGCGTGATCTCCAGTTTGTCGAGCAAAGCGGCGAGGTCATCCGCCATTTGCTCCATCGTGACAGTTCCATTGGTCGCTGTGCTTTTCCCGAATCCTCGCAAGTCTACTGCGAGACACCGGTAGGTCGCGGACAGGACGGAGATCTGTCGTTTCCACATTGTGTGATCAAGCGGAAACCCATGCACAAACAGGATCGGATCTCCCTGACCTTCATCCTGCAAGTAGAGGGAAATGTCAGGAAGATGGATGTGATTTTTCATGTCGTTTCCTGAGTGATGACCGTATGAGGGGGGATCGCTCTTCGACGACGAAGGCGATTCCTACTTACCTTTTTTACGGAATCCCAGGAAGCGATCGAGTCCGAGTGGGCCGCTCCCTGTAATTAAAATCGTAGTGAATGCTGCCAGGTAGGCAACACCGAGTTCTTTAGCATTCCATGGATCTTTGGCGTGAACCACTGTGACCGCGACCAGCATTGTCACAATCAATGGGATCGTTGCTAGTCGTGTGAAGAGCCCGAGGATAATCAGGACGGAGCAGAAGAACTCAGCGAAGATCGCCAGCATCAAGCTGATGGAACTGCTTCCGATTCCCAGTGGATCTGGAAATGTTCCTGAAAGAGTTCTGAAATTCATGAGCTTGCCGTAGCCATGTGCTCCCAGCATCATCAATCCGAAAGAAACACGCAGAACCAGTAGACCGACAGAATGCATCAGGGAGTTCAACATGAGAGTGCTTTCATTGAAGAATGAGGCGGACTGATTTGTTCTCGTTTGCGCTTGTTCAACTGTTTTCCTGACGGGAAAAAGCTGAATGTCGCGTGCGAGAAATCATTGACGCCTGATTTCGAAAACGGCGTCAGTCCCTACGGTCTAAAAGGTGTTCCAATTACTGTTTTGAATTTTCCGCTGCCGGTTTCGCGGCAGGAGTGCTTTCTTCCTTCGGTTCCATTTTTGCCAGGATCTCAGGAAGTGCTGTCATGACGAGCAAGGCAATGACCGCCACTGACAGCAAGCTGAAAAGAACCGCGGCTCCTTTGACCCCACTGCTGAGAGGAGCAGCTGCACTTTTCTTTTTCTTCTTTTTGGGGGCTTTCGGAGCGGCAGACGATCCGTCGATGTTCTCGCCTTCTGCCGGTTCGACGTCCTGAAAGCTCCCCAAATCGAGCTTCATGATGTCGTCATCCCCATCGTCGCCAGCATTGAGTGCCGGGATCGCTCCGGGCGCACCACATTTGGGGCATTTGATTTTCTTGCCCGCCATGGTGTCTTTGACGTTGGTTTTGAAACCACAACCTTTACATGCAAAGGGGACGGGCATTGTTTTTAGGAGGTTGGAGTCAATGAACGGGAATCTGCAAACAGAGGGCAACACTTCAATCTGAAGCAGGCCCTCCGAAGAAACCGATTGTGCATAATCATGATGAATCGGAACGGGTTCGGAAGGCCGATCGGTAACGACCGCCGCGTCTCAATTCCTGAATTCAGTTTATCAGATCTGTCTGAAAACTGCTTCTGATTTGTCGTGGTCAGCCAATGATGATGCGTGGGCGCATCTTTTCGTCAGGTTCGATACGACGAATCTGGTCTCGCACCAGCCAGGGAATATTTCCTTCACCGAACAGCAAAAAGCCCAAATTCGTTCGCATCGGGCTTTCATCCGACCATCCAAAGTGGAGCTCGATTGGATTTCCTGGATGAGAAAGTGCAATTGTAATTGCAGCCAATGCTGGAGCAGTCGCCGTGCAGCGATCCACTTTGATAATGAAAATTCCCTTCTCTGAATGAATCTTAATTCGCGGGGACTGATAGAAATCGCTCGGGTCACCAAGATTCACTTCGACAAAAACCACCGGAACATCATCGGGAATGTGATGCCAGTCCCGCAGTTCCCGTTCTTTTTCAGCAAGTGAACGGCCGCCGGGGCGATGGGGGGCGAGGACTGGAACTTCCAGATGCTGCAGCGACTGCCAGAGAAACTGCGATTCGTTGTCTGCAAATTCAAACTCCACGAACCGGAGTTCTGCGCTACGAACGATTCGTGAGGTGATGGAAACGATCAGGATTCCAGCAATAAAGAAGGAGGCGATCATCAGCCCGTCTGGTTTTTCGATGATAATGTCCGTCGTGCAGACGGCGAAAACAATCGAGATGAAAATGGTTCCCCACGGGATTGTCAGCCAACTCTTGGTGGTGCGATTGCGATACCGATCGATCGCCACGGCGATGCACCCGGCGAGAATGAGGACCATCACCCCGGTTGCGTATGCAGCCCCCTGAGCGGCGACATCGGCCTGAAAAATCAGAGTGACAATGACACTGATTGTCATGATGACCAGAACCAATGGGCGAACCGCAGCTGCCCAGGCTGGAGCCATTCCGTAATTCGGCAGGAACCTTGGGATCAGGTTAAGCAGGCCAGACAAGGCGCTGGCGCCTGCAAAGCTGAGAATCACGACGGTACTGATGTCATAGATCGTTCCAAAGACTTCTCCGCACCACCATGCAATCGGGGCATCACCTTCCCCGTGTGCGAGGTAAGCCAGAGCACGGTCTGCTGCAGGTCCCCCTTCCTGCAGGGCCTCCGGGGGGATCAGCATTGAGACCACAATTGACGAACCAAGCAGGAAGATGCTCATGGTGCATGCGGCAGTGATGAGCAATTTTCGTGCGTTGCGAATTCGTCCTTTGGGGTACTCCGGATCGTCGTCTGGATCACCTTTGATCAACGGCATGACAGCCACGCCGGTTTCAAATCCACTCAGCCCGAGAATCAATTTAGGGAAGTAGAGCGCCGCGAGGAAAAAAAGCATCGCAAAACTTCGGGGTTGCGCTGATGTCTCTGGGATTGCCAGATCTCCCTCCAAAATGTGATTCCACCAGTTGGTCAAATGCACTGGGTTCTGCGCAATCTCCAATAGTGCAGTTCCAATCAACAGGAAGTTTAGTGAGAGGTAGACCGTCACAATGACAACGGCGACTCCAATAGCCTCTTTCATCCCGCGCATGAAGATCGCGCCAAGCGTGATGAGGATGAATAACGTGAGACCAACCTGATTATGGAGGAATTGGGGGGCGTGATCCCAGACCGGATTGTGTATCACATGTGCTGCAGCATCGGCAGACGAGAGTGTCATTGTGATAACAAAGTCGGTGGCTGCGAATCCCAGCAGAACCAGCACCAGAAACTTCGCCGACCAGCCATGCAGGAGTCGCTGGAGCATGGCCAGCGAACCTTGGCCTTTAGGAGATTTGTCTGCCACGTAGTAGTAAACCGGCAGAGCTCCCCCGAGTGTCATCAGCACCAGGAACAACGTTGAGATTGGAGCGAGTCGTCCTGAGGACGCGAAGGCAATTGATGGTTGGTAGGCCAGCGTGCTGAAGTAATCGACTCCAATCAAACAAACGACCCAAAGCCAGAAGGACTGGTGTTGGTGTTCGCCGTGCGAGTCTGCGGAGGGGACGACCGGCTTTGTTCCAGATTGCAAATCAGGTAACGATGATCCCTTTTCGGACATCGTGTTGGCTTTCTTTGGTTGAAGCAGATTGCGAGGTCAGTGGCTTTTTGAATGCGTTACGAGGGTTTGCTTGTGCTTCACTTCTAAAGTGAAAGGGGTTCTGGCAAAGCAGATCGCAAGCTCCTCTGACCATGGTTGAATGGCAACGTATCGTCTGGCGTTGTTGCGATTCCGAGTAATTCTCGTTCCTTTTCTCTGAATGTGAATACTGGATTCGTGTTCTGATCGCAATGTCAGGCTGTTGGCGACCTCAGGGTGACGTGTGTGATTCAGGTTTGATCGGCTTTGCAGTTGCAATAGGGGATCATCCTGTCACAGACTGTCTCTCATCCCTGTCCGGTTGAGAGTCAACTTGCAAAGGAACCGTGTCCATGGTGCTTCGTATTTTGGTGGCAGTGCTCTGTCTCACATGGGCGCGTCCATGGTCCTGCATGGCAGATGACACCCCTGCCAGTTGCTCCGGTCGGGATGTGGTTGTCACCGTTTCCAAGCTGGCCTCTGATGCTGGCTTGCAGGTTCTTGCGGAGGGGGGAAGTGCTGTTGACGCTGCAGTCACGGTGGCGCTGGTCTTACAGGTGACTTGGCCGGAAGCTGGCAACATCGGTGGCGGCGGCTTCATGATGGTTCATCCTCAGGCTGGTCAGGAACCGGTCTTTATTGACTATCGTGAAAAGGCGCCAGCAAGTGCGACTCGAACAATGTTTGGCCCTGATGATTCGAGTCGTCATGCCAAGGCTGTTGGGGTGCCGGGAACACTTCGGGGATTAGAATTCGCTCACAAGAAGTACGGTCGGCTTTCATGGAGTCGGCTTGTTCAACCTGCCGTCAAACTTGCGGAAGAAGGCTTTCCTGTTGATGCCGGATTGGTTCGTTCACTCAATTCGGGACTTCGCAATACAGCAAAATCGTTCACTGAATTTCATCGTATTTATGGTGCACCGAATGGAGCGGAGTGGAAGATCGGCGATGTGTTAAGACAACCTGATCTTGGGAAGACGATGCAGATTATTGGCGAGCAGGGGGCAGATGCGTTCTATCAAGGGGCGATTGCCGAGCTGCTGGTGAAAGAGATGCAGCAAAGCGGAGGGATCATTTCGAGGCAGGATCTTGTGAACTATCAGGCCAAAGAACGTCCTCCAGTGAAGATTCCGTTTCGTGGTTATGACGTCTATGCCCCGTCCCTCCCCAGCTCCGGGGGAATCACTCTGGCGTTGATGCTGAACATGTGGGAACAGTCTCCAGTCAAAGATGCTCCTCGCTGGTCGGCCGAGTCGGTTCATTATCGTGCTGAGATGATGCGTCGGGCGTACCTGGAAAGAGCAAAGTTCCTTGGCGATTCGGACTACGTCTCGATCCCGAGTGCTCTGACGACGCCTGAGTATGCTGCGCAACTGGCCAGCACTATCGATCTCAATAAGGCAACCGCGAGTGCGTCACTTGCTCCGGAAGGAATGCTTTCCGGAAACGAATCCGAATCGACAACTCACTTTTCCATCGTCGATCGCAACGGGATGGCGGTCTCGAATACTTATACGCTGGAAGAAAGCTACGGATCGCGAGTCGTTGTCCGAGGGGCGGGCTTTCTGTTGAATAACGAGATGGGGGACTTCAATTGGTTTCCTGGTGAGACAACCCGATTTGGAAGAATTGGGACAAAAGCAAATCAGATCGCCCCTGGAAAACGCATGCTGAGTTCAATGACCCCCGTGCTGGTTCTGAAGGAGGGCAAGACGTTTTTGGTGACCGGCAGCCCCGGCGGGCGGACAATTATCAATACGGTCTTCTGTGTCCTGCTGAACCGACTGGCGTTTGACCTGAGTGCAGAAGAGTCTGTTCGAGAACCTCGATTCCATCACCAATGGATGCCGGATCAGATTCAGATCGAGAAACGGGTTGAGAAGTTGAACCCTACTCTGGGGTCCGAACTGGAACGTCGCGGTCATACTGTTTCGTTCCGTGGAAGTCAGGGGGATGCGCATACAATTCAGGTCATGACTGACGCTGAAGGGAAATCAATTGGCGTCGCTGATCTGCGTTTGAGCGGGGCTGCTGTCGGAAAGTGATCCGTACTCTGGTGTCTTCTGTTTTTGTTTTGTCCGAACATTTCAAAGGTCCGTTTGATGTCTGAGCCTCACCTGAAAACTGCTTTGGCAGAAGCGACGTTTGGGAACGGATGCTTCTGGTGTACAGAGGCTGTGTTCCTGAGTTTGAATGGAGTCAGCGAAGTCGTTTCCGGATACGCCGGAGGCTCGACGGTGAACCCCACTTATCGGGAGGTCTGTTCAGGGACGACTGGTCACGCTGAGGTCATCCGCCTGAAGTACGATCCTGCTGTGATTTCGTTCGAGACGGTGCTCGCCGCATTCTTCGCGAGTCACGACCCAACGACATTAAACCGACAGGGAAACGATATCGGGACGCAATACCGCTCCGTCATCTTCTATCACGATGCTGAACAGAAGCGGATCGCGGAGGGGGTCATTCAGGCTCTCACAGAATCTGGTCACTATCGTGATCCCATCGTCACCGAGGTTTCGCCTCTGACGAACTTCTATCCTGCTGAAGATTATCATCAGGACTATTTTGCTCATCACGGGACCGAGCCGTATTGCCAGTTAGTTGTCGGCCCGAAGGTCGAAAAGTTTCGAAAAGCGTTTGCCCAGTTTTTGAAGCCGAATCGTTCGTAGCGTGATGCTGTTTCGATCGTGACCGACAGCGTCGGCGTCGAGATCATCGATGAACAAGAAGAGCCGCACTGACTTGTCAGCGCGGCTCTTTCTTTTCTGCCAGAGTGCATCCTCTCGGATTGGGGTGGAGTATCAGCACTCCGCAGTCAGCCTTCAAACAGTCGAGGCGTCGGCTGTTGAGTTCATTACTGAACTCACCGGTCTTAGTACTCGCCGGTGGTCTGGCCGTCGTATGGGGCACAGACTCGTGCAACGATGACGGAGCTGATGTTCTCTGAGAAGAAGCGAACGCTTCCGTCTCCCATCACCGCATGAACGCCGCCAGTGTGGAAGCTGAACGGCTCATCGTTTGGCCCACAGTTGTTTGTTGACCATGGGCATTCCGTTGGTCCGCCACGTGGGGATTTGTGGTTGTTCAGGATCTGTGCGTTGCCCTGCAGTGGGGTTCGGTTGGTCGGCCCGGAGACACCGTTCGAGCTGTCTCCGTCTGCCCAGCGACGTGGGCAACGACCTTTGGATGTGACCGAGTCACAGGTGTCAACGAGGTTTGCTTCTGGCCATCCCCCGGCGATGCCAACTTCCATCGCGGCTTTGTACTTGCCGTCCATCGGGCTTGGTTTTCCGGAATCTTCCCACAGTGCGACGGTATTGCTCAGACCATCTGTTGCGTCTGTGAACTTGCCGTAGCCTGTTCCGCGACCTGCAAGCAATCCGTGGTATTCAACGGCGGTGTAACCTGGGGTTCCTTTCAGCACGCCTGTGTCGACACTGATATCGGTGTAGGCGACGGGCATGTAGTCGGTCTGCCCATATGGCTCTTCCTGAAAGTTCCCATTGCTTGGGCACAGGAATACGTTGATGCTTGATTTGGCGGCCACCTGATTCTCAGGAGCACCTGAGTGGTTGTATGGCAGAGCCATGTTCATCTTCTGGTACAGAGGAGCCTGTTCGATGAACGGAAGAATTGTTGTGAAGAACGAAGCACGAGTGAAATTGCGGCCGCCAGTTGGTGTGAACTCACCGGCAGGGGGTGTGCGGTTATAGGTGGATTCGTAATTGTGAATCGCCAATCCCATTTGCTTCAGGTTGTTTTTGCACTGTGATCGTCTGGCGGCTTCACGTGCCTGTTGAACTGCCGGTAGCAGTAGAGCAATCAGAATTGCGATAATTGCGATGACAACCAGCAACTCAATCAAGGTGAAACCGCGCGAGACATCGCGTCGCATCAGTTTACCTGACACCTTCAAACTCATTTCGTACTCCCGTAGAGGATGCCCGTCGGCGGCGATTCATAATGAAGATCTGAGACATCAGATTCGTTCGCCGCGTCATGGACGAAATCTTCGTCGGGAACCATGAAGTTTCGGTAAAGACATCAGGAAATCCTGATGGAGTGATTCGCAGTAAACTCATGGTCAACATGGCCTTCCCGTCGATGCGGGAATTGTTAATTATCGATATTCAAGTCCTGCGATTTCGCGCAGTGTTTTCATTGAGAGTCGAGATCACTGACGCTGATGTTTTACGAGTGACCTTCATGGAATTTGGCAGTGTGATTGAGAGAGAAGTGTCGCATGCGAGTTCTTTGAAATTTCATAATCGAACTTCACAAAACTGCCATTGGGGAGAATTCAATTCTTCTGATACGCTCCGATTCAACTGAGATCAGAGACCTGTTGGAATGGAATTGGAATGGCGACGAATCCGTTGCAAGTGCAGCAGTACACCTGTGGAACTGGGCGACCGCTCTTGTTTATTGCTGGTCCTTGCGTCATTGAATCCGAAGAGTTGATCGTTGAGACGTCGCAGCACATTGCGGAACTCGCCAATCGTCATGGGTGGCAGATCGTGTTCAAAGCGAGTTTCGACAAGGCCAACCGAACAAGCGTAAGCAGTTTTCGTGGTCCTGGCTTGGAGAAGGGGCTGGAGATTCTCAACCGCGTTCGAGAGAAAACCGGACTGCCGGTGACGACAGACATTCACGAACCCTCTCAGGCGGAACCCGCTGCACAGGTCTGTCAGATCCTTCAGGTCCCAGCGTTCTTGGCCCGACAGACAGATCTCGTTCATGCCATCGCCGAAGCCGCTCGCGACCACGATTGTGTGGTGAATATCAAGAAGCCTCAGTTCATCGCCCCGGAAGATATTATTCATGCAGTCCGGAAGTGTGAGCAGGCAGGAGCGAATAAAGTTCTGCTGACAGACCGCGGGACCATGTTTGGTTACGGGCGGCTGATCAATGATATGACCGCGATTCCAACGATGCAGGCGATGGGCTGCCCTGTCTGCATCGACGCGACCCACAGCGTTCAACGACCGGGCGGAAGCACGACAGGCGGGAATCGGGCGATGGTTCCATTCATCGCCCGGGCTGCCGTGGCCGCAGGTGCTGATGCCGTGTTTATGGAGACGCATCCGAATCCGGATCAGGCTTTGAGCGACGGTCCGAATCAGGTTCGCATGGCGGATCTGGAACGTGTCTTTCTGGAACTGACCCGCGTCCGATCGCTGATCAACGAGTTTGCCGCAGCGTAGTAGCCTTGAGATTGAAATAGAGAAGCCCCTGTACTGCCGCAGACAAAACGTCTGCGTCGGATACAGGGGCTTGGCTTTTTCTGAACCGTTAAGAGGCGAGTTCAGATGTTACACGTTGTGCCAAGAGCGGTCTTTAGCGCTGGCCAGCACGGCGTCGCAAACCTTCTGGGTTTCGAGTGCATCACGGAAGGTTGGCTGGCAAGGGGTGCCGGTTTCCAAGCTCTTCAGGAAGTCGGCGACCTGATGAATGAAGGTGTGTTCGTACCCGATCTGGAGGCCAGGAACCCACCACTTGTCCATGTACGGGTGCTCGCCGCTGTTGTCGGTGACATGGACGCTCTTCCACCCACGGAGGGCTCCTTCGTCTTTATAGTCGAACACTTCGAGACGGTGCAGGTCGTGCAGATCCCAGCGGAGTGACATGTTCTCTCCGTTGATTTCGAATGTGTAGAGAGCCTTGTGGCCTCGTGCATATCGAGTCGATTCGAAGAGACCGAGTGAGCCGTTCGCAAAGTGGCAGAGGAACGCACAGGCGTCGTCGATCGTCACCTTTTGCTTTTGACCGGTGCCGGTGTGGACCCGTTCCTTCACGAAGGTTTCGGTCATGGCGGTGACGTCCGTGACTTTGCCGTTCAACCAGATGGCTGTGTCGATGCAGTGAGCCAGAAGGTCGCCGGTGACACCTGAACCTGCCGCGGCAGCATCCAGACGCCAGAGCCCGTTTCCGCCTTGAGGCAGGTCAGCGTTGATCGTCCAGTCCTGCAGGAAGTTGGCTCGGTAGTGGAAGATTCGCCCAAGACGTCCTGAGTCGATGAGCTGCTTGGCGAACGTGACGGCAGGGACACGTCGGTAGTTGTACCAGACGGTGTTAGGAACGCCGGCCTTTTCGATCTCGGCGACCATCTCTTCGCCTTCAGCCGTATTCATGGCCAATGGCTTTTCACACAGGATCATCTTGCCTGCCTTGGCGGCGGCAATCGCGATTTCCTTGTGAAGGTTGTTTGGTGTGCAGATATCGACGGCATCGATGTCTGGGCGAGCGATCAATGCTTTCCAGTCGGTTTCGATCGACTCGTAGCCCCACTGGTTAGCAAACGCCTGAATGCTTTCCTTGTTCCGAGCGCAAGCAGCCTTGAGGACGGGACGGTACTGAAGCTCAGGGAAAAAGTCGTTTGCCCTTTTGTAACCGTTGGTGTGCGTCCGGCCCATGAAGCCGTAACCGATCATGCCAATGTTCAGCGGCTTGCTCATTCTGAATCTCCGTATTGAACTCAGGAACGTGATTTCAAAGACGGAAATGTATCAACATTGGCTGGGATGTTCACCTGACAGACAGACTCTCGGCCTCCAGTATTGAGCAGATCAAAAGAACAAACCCGAACCACGCAGTCAGGAGAAGGACGTTGGCCAAGGTTACTCGTCAGAATCAGGCTCCGCTGAGCCTGCAGAATTCGAGAGGGAACGACGTTTTCTCAACTCGTTGAGATGCTCTTGGATTTGACCTTCATGGCCGCGGTCAGTCGGAAGGTAGTATCGCTTCTCAACCCCAAGGTAATCCTGATCGACCCAGCCACCTTCGCCGCTATGGGCATATTGATACCCCTCTCCGTGGCCCAAACGTTTTGCCCCCTGGTAGTGAGCATCTTTCAGATGAACAGGGACCGGGATGACTCGCTGTGATTTCACGTCCTCGATGGCAGCGTTGATCGCCATGTAAGCGGCGTTCGATTTGGGCGCACTGGCCAGATAAGTCACTGCCTGAGCGAGGATGATGCGGCATTCCGGCATCCCGACACGTTCAGTCGCTTCGGCGGCAGCATTGGCGATGACCAGACCTTGAGGGTCTGCGTTCCCGACATCTTCGCTGGCAAGGATCACAATTCGACGGGCAATGAATCGAGGGTCTTCGCCAGCAACGAGCATGCGCGCCAACCAGTAGATCGCAGCATCGGGATCGCTTCCCCTCATGCTCTTGATGAATGCACTGGTGACGTCGTAATGCTGGTCCCCCTTCGCGTCATAGAGGACCGCCTTCTTTTGAACCGACTCCTGAGCAACTTCAAGGTTGAGGACGGGATTGGTCTTGTCGAGTGATCTCGCTCCGATCTCGAGTGCCGTGAGTGCCCGTCTCGCATCGCCATCGCAGACATCAGCCAGAAAGGCGAGTGCTTCTTCTGTCGCCGCAGACGCAGGCATCCCAAGCCCTCGTTCTTTATCTGTCAGGGCTTGTTTCAGAAGCGTGAGAATGTCGTCTTGGGTCAGGGCCTGAAATTCGAAGACCTGACTTCGGCTGATCAATGCAGAGGCGAGCGAGAAGAAGGGGTTCGCTGTGGTTGCCGCGATGAGGCTTACCACGCCTGCTTCCACGTCTGGAAGCAGGACATCCTGTTGAGTGCGGTTGAAGTGATGTAACTCGTCGACGAAAAGAATGGTTCGTTGACCATCAGCATTCAGCCTTACCCGAGCCTCGTCGAGTGCTGTGCGAAGTTCTTTGACACCAGCAGACGCGGCGTTGAGAACGAGAAAGTGCGACTGAGTGTGGCGGGCGATGATTGCCCCTAATGAAGTCTTCCCGGTTCCAGGCGGCCCGTAGAAGATCATCGAGCCCAGGCGATCGGCCTTAAGCATCCGTCGCAGCAGGCGACCTTCACCAAGAAAGTGTTGCTGACCAACGAACTCGTTGAGAGTTCGAGGGCGCATCCTCGCAGCCAACGGTCGGGCAGCGTCGCGGTTTTTCTTCTCTTCTTTGTCAAACAGTCCGGCCATCGTCGTCTCCAATTTCTGGAGACCAGTGTAGCTGATGGCTCAAGCGAAGAGGAAAGGACCCGGTCACATCAGAGAACCCGGATGAAATCAAGAGGGAAATGATTGGTCATTAACGTACACCGCGCCTCGCGTTTCACTGCTGTTTGCGAAGCTCGGCGAGCATGTTGCAGAAGAGAGCTCCCTGTTCGATGGCGTCGGTCAGGGCTTCATGAGTGTGTGGTAGCTTGTCGAACCAGCGACGCGGCATTCGTCTTTTCGTTGTCGCATGAAACTGAGAATTCATCATTGTCATCGCCATGGTCTTCATGTCGAGCGCGGCGAATAAAAATGGAGACTCACCAGCGAACTTCATCAGGTACCAATAGACGAAGGTGAAGTCGAAGCCGGCAGGGTAGGCGACGAACACTGGTCGGCCAGGGAGAGCTTTCAACCATTCGACGTATCGCTTCATTGCGACCTCTGGTGACTCCATGTTGACGCGAGTCTTGCGGTAGGCTCGACGGTTGCGAT
>JBEBTF010000072.1:0-18167 GCA_040393865.1 Planctomicrobium piriforme
CTACAAGACCGACGTTGAAGCAGATACGAGCCAAACGACCTCCAACTGGCGACGTCATTTTACGAAAGCAAAACGTTCATTTCAACACCCATTGATATCCCGCCAGTCACGATGTGACCGCCCGCCGAACCAAAGAGCCTGAACAAAGAAATTGGATTGCCATCAAAGGGATACCGCATAGTTCGCACGAAACCTTCGCCACAACTCCATGAAAATCTGGAACAAAAGCCCAAACAGCGCACCGCAGGTTACAAAATTTCTCCCGCCTAGCGTTGAACCGAAAATCAAAACTGATAAAGTAGCCCGCTTGCAACCAAAAGGGTTTAATTGTGATGCGGGTCGCCGTGGGTTGCGACCAGGCGAGGGAGCCTTACAGCGATGTCAGTTACCAAAGAACGTAAATCACAGCTCATCAACGATTTTCGTCGCTCATCCGACGACACCGGATCGCCAGCTGTACAAATTGCCGTATTGACAGAGCGAATCAATGCGCTGACCGATCACCTGCGTAGTCACAACAAAGACCACGCTGGCCGTCGGGGACTGTTGATGATGGTGAGCCGTCGTCGCCGTCTGCTGGATTACATCAAAAGCGAAGACGCAAGCCAATATGTGGACTTGATTACTCGCCTCGGAATCCGCAAGTAGACGACAGGCATCGCCTTCCCGTGAAGGCATGGCGGCAGCCGTGCACTGTGTCTGAGCGGTATGAATGCAATGATGGCCCTGTCGTCCTATGGACGTTCAGGGCCAGTTTGCTTTCTGCAGCTCAAATATTGTGTTTTTGAAATGCAATTCAGTCATAAAGACGATTGGATTGACCACCTTCGGGTGAATTGCTTGAAAATTGCGAGCCGATTTTGTGGCTTTTCGGCTCCACAGGGAATCAGACTGCACTAAGACGGTCGGTCCCGTGGAATCTCTGTGCGCAGATGATGTAAAAGCTGGTTGTTTGTTGTTGCAGGTAGGAAGATCTCAGTGAAAATACAGGTTTCTCGTGAATTTGCTGGTCGTACACTCTCATTGACGACTGGCCAACTGGCGAAACAAGCCAGCGGTGCTGTCGTTCTTCAATACGGGGAAACATCGGTTTTCGTCGCGGCCCAAACCGGCCCGGCTCGCCCAGGACAAGACTTCTTCCCTCTGACCTGTGATTACCGTGAACGGTTCGCTGCGGCCGGAAAATTTCCAGGTGGATTCCTCAAACGTGAATCCCGACCATCTCAGCGAGAAATCCTGACCTCACGTCTCACAGACCGCCCAATCCGCCCACTCTTCCCGGAAGGGTACGTTGACGAGCTGCAGATTCAGGCCAACGTTCTTTCTTATGACGGTGAGAACGATCCGGACGTTTTGTCAATCACCGCATCAAGTGCATCACTCTGCATCGCTCCCGTCCCATTCAATGGCCCCATCGGAGCCGTTCGAGTTGGCCTGATCGACGGCGAATTCATCCTGATGCCGACCGTTGAGCAAACCAAAGCCAGCAGCCTTGACCTGATTGTTGCCGGAAGCCGTGAATCGGTCCTCATGATCGAAGGCTTCGGAGATCAGATCCCAGAAGAGCAGATGGTTGAAGCATTGATGTTTGGCCACCGCGCCATCGTCCTGCTTTGCGACCTTCAGGAAGAGCTCCGCAAGAAAGCTGGAATTACTCCATTCCAGTGGACAGCCCCTGCTGAGAATCCATTCGTTTCGATCATTCGCCAGGAAGCTGCGTCGAAGATCAAGACTGCACGCCAGAATCCAAAGAAGGCAGAACGCTCAGCTGCAACAGCCGCTGTTCGTGACGAATTGATCGCCAAGTACTTCCCAAATGGGATCGAAGTTCTGGAAGATGGCCGAACCAAAGGCCAACTGAAAGAAGCTTTCCACACCGTGGAAAATCAGGTCTGCCGCGAGTTGACACTTGCTGGTCAACGCCTGGACGGTCGCGGCATCGAAGAACTCCGCCAGATTGAGTGTCTGGTTGACGTCATTCCACGCGTTCACGGGTCAGCTCTCTTCACCCGAGGAGAAACCCAGTCGCTGGCAACGGTTGTTCTGGGAAGCGTCCGCGACGCCCAGAAAGTTGACAGCCTGATCGAGGAATCGTCAGAAAACTTCTACCTCCACTACAACTTCCCTTCATATTCGGTTGGTGAAGTTCGTCCAATCCGCGGCCCAGGCCGTCGCGAAATCGGACACGGTGCTCTCGCTCAGCGTTCGGTTGAACGTGTGATGCCGAAAGCCGAAGACTTCCCATACACTGTTCGCGTGATTTCCGATATCACCGAATCAAACGGAAGCAGCTCCATGGCATCGGTATGCAGTGCAACACTGTCACTGATGTCCGCAGGGGTTCCAATCACTCAACCAGTGGCCGGGATCTCAGTCGGTCTGATTAAAGAAGGGAACAAGTACGTTACCCTGACTGACATCATGGGCGACGAAGACCACTTCGGCGACATGGATTTCAAAGTCGCCGGTTCCCAGAAAGGGATCACCGGGATTCAGCTCGACCTCAAGATCGACGGAATCAACGAAGAGATCATTCGCAAAACACTCGAACAGGCTCGCACTGCTCGACGTGAACTGTTGCGAAACATGCTGACAACGATTCGTCGTCCACGTCAGGAACTTCCAGAATCAGCACCGCGCATCGTCAGCACCAAGATCGACCCAGAGAAGATTGGTCTGGTCATTGGGCCTAGCGGGAAAACGATTCGAGCAATCCAGGAAGAATCTGGCGCTCAAATCGACATCACCGACGATGGCACTGTCGTTGTTGCAGGGCCAAACAAGGAATCTTGCGGCATCGCTCTGTCCCGTATCGAAGCCTTGACCGAAGAAATCAAGGTCGGCCGTGTTTACAACGGCAAAGTAAATTCAATCAAGGACTTCGGTGCCTTCGTTGAAATCGCTCCAGGCAAAGACGGTTTGCTGCACATCAGCGAACTGTCAGATGGCTATGTCAAATCGGTCGGCGACGTCGTGAAAGTCGGCGAAATGATCGAAGTGAAAGTCATCGCCGTTGACGACCAGAATCGCGTGAAACTTTCACGTAAAGCACTTCTGGCTGAGAAGGCTCCTGCCGAAGCAGACGTTGATGAAGACGAAGACGATGATGACGATTCAGAAGAGTAATCTTCTTCCGAATTGAAATCGGAAATGAATTAGATACCAAGAGCCGGGGGATATCCTCCGGCTCTTGCCATAGATAGCGCCCCTTCGAACGACGCTACCAAACTATCGAACAGATACTTGGATAAAATGACTTCATCTTTGCTATGGTGACGCAGTCCCGGTGTGCTCGCTCCCTGCGGTGACAGCAAGTCCGCTCAAAGATCGATCCAGCAATCCTTCTCGGGTTCAACTTCAGTTGGAAAGCCACGGCCATGTCGAACAGTTCGTCTCAGGCTGAACACGACAGACTTGTTCGGCAATACAATGAGATCGCGGCGCTTGCCGGTGGCCTCGCCCATGAGGTTCGCAATCCCCTCTCCACCATTCGCCTCAACCTTGATCTTCTTTCAGAAGAGCTGAGCGAGCTTGAGCATCCCGGCACGCATCGCATGCTTCGGAAACTCAAGACGATTCAAAGTGAATGTGGCCACCTTGAGTCTGTGCTCGAAGCATTTCTGCTGTTTTCCCGAGCTGGGGAACTCACTCTTGAAGAATCAAGCATCCCTGAGCTCATCCTGAACTCGCTTGAGGTCTACAAACCCCTCGCAGAACAACACAACATTGAGGTTCACCCTCACCTGGCAACCGACTTGCCGCTAGTTCAGGTGGATCGACGATTGTTTCGCCAACTGCTAGACAATCTCATCAGAAATGCCCAACAGGCCATGCCTCACGGAGGGCAGCTTGAAGTTCAGACTTATCGACGCGATTCCAATATCGTCATCGAAATCATTGACACAGGAAACGGTATTCCGCCTGCCTCCCTTCCAAAAATTTTTGGAGAGTTTTACTCCACCAAACCGGGAGGAAGCGGGTTGGGGCTTCCGACAGTCAGAAAGATAGTGGAGGCACATGGAGGCCAGATTCACTGCGAAAGCGAGGTCGGAAAGGGGACCAGATTTACGATCACCATTCCAATCAGCGCCACCCCTGAAACAGCAACAAATAATACGGTCTCTTAGCAGCCAAGAGACGATCTAGACCGTATCGGTCTATCATGTGGCCGTGCAGCAGCCTTCTCAACAGAGAAGAATCTGGATGCCGCGCGCCAACCACGCGACACCATTTTGAGAACCGCTCAAGATCACCTTGCGAAATCATTTCGACGCTTCCGCCAAGCGGCGAGTTGCGTTTCATCAATCCAAACGGCCGCTGCGCGGGCTCTCGGTAGAGCAAGCTGCCCTAATTCTTGGTTTCTTCTTCGCCAGGCAACACCAAAGCTTCAAGCAATAACTCTGTGGAATTTTCCCCAAGCTTGACGAGTTGCTTCACCTTGCCAACTCCCGGTGCGTAATAGTAGGTGAATTCCAACTCTCCATTAGGCACCTTGAAGTTTGTCCCCTTGCTGGTAACTGCCGTGTAACGTCCGGCAGGAACGTTAACGAGAGTTTTTCCTGCAACGAAATCACCCACGACAGGTTCTTCGCCCACTTTCGATTGAATCTTCCATTTTTCGCTACTGCCGCCGGAGATCTTGAGGAAACAGACAGGTGGAACCACTTTCTCTCCGCCAATCGTGACACGATACAAGCCATCTTTACGGACAGCGATGTGCTCATAAGCCAGTGGCATTGAATTCACAAATGTCCCGACACGAAGGCATTTTTCCCCATCGACGTCGTCCACGGAAAGAATTCGCTCTTCGACAGCCACCATTCCAGAGGAATACAGCCATCGTGTCCCGACAGCGGTTGGCATGAATGGTTCCTCAGCGAAGGCAACATCGACGTCGGAGAAGAGAGCGACAATCAAGGCGAGGAACGCAGAAAACAACACCTTCTGCTTGTAGCGCAACATCTTAAATCCTTATTTCAATGCAGCGATGAACTGCACGATAGAATCAACTCCGCACCAACATGTGCCTTTGACCAGCAGCGTTGTGAACGACTGTGAAAGTGTGTCACTTTTTCGAAAAACACCACTCTCGCCCCTTCGGCTCCCTGATGGCCATGCCGTCACCACATTTGGACGATAACGGCGAGTGAGTCTACCGAACAAGATGAGTTGGCAGGCGTTGGTCCGAAGTGGAACAGAAAGCATCAATATTTCTTAATCCCAGAGTAGCTTCAAGCAACCAAACCCATTACAATCCTGTCTACGTTGAGATCCTTTTGGCAGATTGCTCAACATAGGGTAGATAGAGAAGAACGTCTGTTCATTCCATTTCCACTCGAGCAATCGCCGTCTGTTTCCCATTTCCACTCCCTTCAAGATGTGGCAATTCGCATCGTTTCCCCTGCGGTTCGCAAGGGGCGTGGTTGTGGTGAGATTCGAGCCTTTACTCTGAATTTTAACAATGGCCAGAAATGGCAAACTGTTCAGAGAGAAGGTCGAAACCTTAGGGCCGCAGATGTTTAAAGTCAGGGGCGAATCTCTTGGTGACTCGTTAAGTTTTGAGTGAGGAATGGCTGCTATGCAGCGCGGAACAATCAAAAAATTGGTTGCGGACAAAGGCTTCGGATTTATTTCTGGAGGCAATGGCGCGAAGGATTTATTCTTCCACGTGTCCGCACTGAAAGACACAACGTTCGAAGCTCTTTATGAGGGCCAGGACGTTGAGTTTGAATCCGAAGTTGGGCCAAAAGGAGCGCGCGCATCGATCGTTCGTCCTTCGTAGTGGCATGACCACTCTGCTCAGACAGGCTTATGTCCTCGCAGACTCATGTTCTTGCAGACTTTTCTGCCTGCCGGTATCAGAGTTTTAATTTTGCCAGCTCAAGTATGGACGTTCACTTGTGAAGCAAAACAATGGTTTTCAGAACCTATTCGCATGATTCACGCTCTTTTCGCTCGATTCATCCTTAGGCCCCTCTGTCTGCCATGAGTTGACTTCCCAGGTCGCTTCAGAACGACCACCAAAGTGATACTCGCCCCACTCGCCCCAACGAGTGGGGTTTTTTTGTGACTCCGGCTCTCACTCTCTTTTCTGGGGGGCCACTCAAAATCGCTCGATTTCTAGACCGTGTCGGGCTCTCACGTGGCCGCGCAGCCGAATTCCCGACAGGGAAGAGACCGAAATCGGCTCAATAGAAGTAAAACCGAATGCCGCGCCAGAGCCTCGACCTGATTTCTTGAAATCCCCGAGAGCGTTGTCTCGATTCTTAGTACACGGCCTTCCGCCGTTTCCTGCCGATCGCGCTGCTGTTTGACCTCCAAAGAGGACGGAAACGCTCCAAAACCAGTCCGGATGTAGCGATTTTTTCGTTTTTCCTACAGGTGATTCTCAGGGGAGGCCGATATCCAAACAGGAGTTCACTCGATTTACCGAGTCAATTCTTCCATTCAACGACTTTCGAAGAATGGAGTCCTATCTCGATCGCCCTCAATTCAAAGACGCGAGCCCTGGCATGAAAGTCCAACGCAACATCGCGACCCCGGCTGTCCTCACACTGGCGAGCCTTTTCGTCGTTGGGAGCCTGTGTGGGTGCCAGACCAACATTGGTGGCCAGACTTTGCCGTCTGCATACTACCTTCGGGACGATGTTCAATACTTCCCGGCAGGTCCTGATTACCTGCTCCCGCAAACAGTCAACGCTCACCAAGAGTACCGTGCCCAAGTGGCAGGTGATGCTGAAGTTACAGAATAAATCGACATTTGAATTGACGTCAGAATGCTGACACGCAGCCATCAGCCTTTCCGTTGTGCGAAGGCTGATGGGCAGCTACAGAAGAAGCCAACTCGGGCGGGCCGGATCACATTCCGTTCAAGCAGCCCCCTCGAACACCACAGGGATTCTCAGAATTTCGCTCGCTCCGTTCGATACGAACGTGATTCCTCTTCGCATATCGAACCTGTCGATACGCGGGCGGAATACTTGAGCTTGAGCCACAGTCGATTCCTGGCCCATCTGCGAATCGGTCAGAAGATTCGCAGCTTTCCATTGCATGCATCTGACAAAACATGCAATTGTCGTTCAACGACAAATGTCTCTTCCAGGTCCTCTTCCAGGTTTGTGAAAACGCACCAGACCTGCAAAACGGGCGTCGCGAAAGCCTGACTCCTGGCCGCTGAAAACTCATCTTGGTCCAAATTCTTGACCAAATTACACTACGAGCGCCATCGACCTCTCAAAAGCCCTTACGCTTCCGCTGACGAGATCGGTGTCCCTGGAGTTAATTGTTCACAACCCCAGTCCCTTCCGACGACTCCATTCCTTCCTTTCTGCCTCTAATTTCCCCCTGTCTGCATTCTGAACGTATCCCCGAATTCCTTTCCTTCAAATTGCTGTGAAGCCGTAATGTGCGCCTTCCGGTTTTCATCACTGACCGACGCCAACACGTCGCTTGCACTCCCGTTGCAGCGATTGTGTCTGCATTTGTTATTGCTGTGGACCGCCTTCACTCTTGTAATTTGCTGCACAGGATGCGGAACGACCAAGCAGAACATGGCGACGGAGCAGATGCTGAACTCCGACGCGGTCGACGCAGCAGTTGCGAAGATTGACTTCACTCCCCTCTCCGGTGAGAAAATCTACTTCGACACCAAATACATGACGAACTACAAGGGTGTCGGATTCGTGACGTCAGAATATGTCATCAGTTCCCTTCGCCAGCAGATGTCCGCGGCTGGAATCCTGATTCAGAATGAGATGGACACGGCAACGTATGTGATCGAAGGACGTATCGGCGTTCTGGGAACAGACTCTCACGAAGTGGTCTACGGAATTCCATCCAACAGCCCCCTCAACAGCGCAGCACAAGTCGCAGCAGCAACAACAACCGGGGCTCCGGTGCCGGCGACGATCCCGGAACTCTCGCTGGCACGGCGAAATGACCAGGCCGCTTCTGCAAAAATTGGCCTTTTCTGCTACGAAAAATCCACCAGAGAGGTTGTCTGGCAATCAGGAAGCTCCGTCGCAAAAGCGACAGCAAAAGACCTTTGGGTTATGGGGATCGGACCATTCCAGAAAGGGTCGATCTACAAGGGTAAAGTCCGTTTTGCAGGGGAAACGAACGACACTCCGATCCCAGGAACTCGAGAAGGTTACAATGGCCCGATTGTGGCCTATGCAGAAGAACGAATCTTCAAGAAACCAATTCCTGACAGTCCACCAGAAGTCCTACAGGCATCCGGGGGAGAAGCAGACACCAAACAACCTGAAACCGCGGCCACTCCTGAGAAACCAGCGACACCACCAGCTCAAGTCCCGCCGGCAACACCACCAACACCTCCGCTCCCGCCGATTATTCAGTCAGGACATTCTATTATCTCCAAATAATGTCTTTGGCAGGCTTTGGAATCCAGTTGTCGACATCGCCTGCCAACCAGCTACGCGCCATACTCTTTGAATAAATGCTCTCGTCGATTCAGAAATCCGCAGTTGATGCAACCTTTGCGGGATGGATAAGAGATACAGTAATTTCGCTTGAGGGCATCCGTAGCTGAAAATCGGCTCAGGCGAAAAAACGGCCTGTTTGCGACGCGATTTCCTGCTCAACAGAATTCCACGCACGACGATTCCCCTGCAATGTCAAATCGATATTGACTTTCCAACCACGAATTGCCGATAGTACGGCACAGTAGAGATTGACAGAGTTCAGTCTCAAGCTAACATTTGAAAAGACATTGCTTTCGTGACGTCTGTTTCTGGCTGTTCCTGAAAGTTTTTTTGGAACGTAAGGGCGTCCTTCGCGTAGCGATCCTGATGCTGCGTTTGCTTTAAGGTGATTTTGACTGTTCGCGTCTGCGGCCGTTTGTTCGCTTCAAAGTAAACCATGCAATAATTCGTAGCGTACGAATCAATTCCAGCCTTGCATCGTCATACTGAAGACAGATTCAGGCTGGCCAGATTCCTAATCGCCTCGAAGACAGGGACATCCCTGTTCAAGGCTTCGCTTTCACGAAAGACGACAACCTCAGGCACCATTTTTGACGGTGCTTTATGTGTTGAACTGTGATTGTCACATCCACTACTGTCATATCCACTGTGCGATCGAACGAAGTTCGTCTTTCCTGGGCAAGGAAGACAAGCAGCACAACGACCTGCATGGCGGATTTCGCCTGAACGAATACAGGCCATGCTTGATAGAACCCGATGAGGGGCCACAGTTAAGGATGTTTCATACGTGGTAGTTGGTGTTCACAACACCCAGCTGAGCTTTTATTCAGCAAGTTGAACACTGATGGTCTTGCAATGTTGTTTCCCTTGTGGTTTTAGTCCCACAAAAGTGAGTAGTTGACTGCAATCTTGTGAATTGTCCGCAGCATTGGTCAGTGCACCATCAGGGCGATCTCAATTCCGGATTTCGGTTCCATTTCGTGAAAAATTGCGACCTCGTCTCACCAGTGATGAATTGGCTATAAGACGAACCAGAGTGCAATTATCCGACATTTGATGTCACTTGTTTGGACGATGTAGCGCATTACAAAAATGTCGCCATCTTCCAGGCGAACCCCGAACGGCTTGCTGAACCAGACTTCGAAACTTCTCGATCTCTGAAACCTCGCCGTAAAAGCTTCGCTGAACGTCACTCCATACGATTCCGACCACAGAAACTCCGGCGACATGGATGGTGCTGCGAACGGATCGTCAATTTTGAAAATTTCACAAACGTGATTTTCAAGAACCTCCTTTGTCGACAGGCGCGCTGTGCTTTGTCGCCAATCCGGAAAATTTCTGTATTAAATTGGTTGAATAGTTAGGTTTTTGTATGCCTCCTAAAAGCTCCTCGTCGTCTAATCCTCGACGATCCGCTTCTCCTCGCAAACCGCGAAAAAAAGATGCTCCAAATGCTGAACAGGAGCAGATTGCGCCAACAAGCCAGGCATCTGTGAACGATGACCTGGACTTCGGCGCAGGAATCGTTGAAGACGAGCCAGCTCCTCGCTCAAGTTCTTCCGACCGTACCAGTGCGCCCGCCGAATCCGAGCCTGTTGCAAAAACTCGCGCCCCTCGTGCTCCACGAGCACCACGTCGCGAACGAGCCCCCAAAGCCGCTCCCGAAGCAGCTGCAGTTCCGACACCGGCTCCAGCGGCACCTGCACCTGAACCTGTGGTTGAACAGGCTTCGTTTCCTTCACACTACGAAGATATTGACGCCGATTTCGACGACGAAGACGGTGGACACGATGCCCCATCCAGCCGCAGTGGCGAAGGGGAAGCATCCACAGGCGGACACGACGAGAACGATCGTCGTCCTCGCCGCCGCCGTCGACGACGTGGGCGCCGTAACGAAGGCGGAAATCCACAACAGTCCAACCAGGGTGGTCACTCCAATCAAGGAGGCTACTCTCAAGGTGGTGGGTACTCGAACCAAGGCGGGAATAGTGGCGGGCAGGGACACAGCCGTCAGGGCGGTGGAAACAACCGACGTCGCGATCAACAGCAGCAACAACCTCGTGGTCGCGGCGGAAACACTGGTAACACCCGTGGCCGTCGTATCTCGAAGTTTGAACAAAATGCCGCACCGAGCGAGCCAGTTCCAACAAGCGGAACAATCGAAGGCGTTCTGGAACTGCACCCAAAAGGGTACGGGTTCCTGCGATCTGCCGAAAACGACTACGGTGCTCGCGAAACTGACGCATTCGTTTCCAGCTCGTTCGTGGAGAAACACCACTTGCGGGAAGGAATCAAAATCAAAGGGGAAATCGGTCCAGGCACACGAGGACAAGGGCCTCGCCTGTTGACGATTGATTCTATTGATGGCGGTTCTGTTGAAGACTACGAAAAGCTGAAGCATTTCGACACACTCACAGCGATCAACCCATTCGAGCAAATCAAGCTCGAAACGGGGCCACGTCCGATCACAATGAGAGTGCTCGACCTGCTGACACCGATCGGAAAAGGCCAGCGAGCTCTGATCGTTGCTCCTCCACGATCCGGTAAGACGATGCTCCTTCAGGATATCGCAAACGCCGTCAGCAAAAACCATCCGGAAATTCACCTGATCGTTCTGCTGATCGATGAGCGTCCTGAAGAAGTCACCGAAATGCGACGTACGATTCGTGGGGAAGTGATTGCTTCCTCAATGGATCTCGACGTCGAAAGCCATGTTCGTATCAGCCAACTGGTGATCGAACGTGGGAAGCGACTCGCCGAATCCGGTAAAGACTGCTTCATCCTGCTCGATTCGATCACACGAACCGCTCGTGCATTCAATAAGTGGATGCGTGGTGGACGCGACTCAAAGATCCAGACCGGTGGTCTCGATGTGCGAGCAATGGACATCCCACGAAAGATGTTCGGAACAGCACGTCGTTTCGACGAAGGTGGTTCTTTGACAGTCTGTGCAACTGCACTGATCGACACCGGCAGCAAAATGGACGACGCCATTTTCCAGGAGTTCAAAGGAACCGGGAATATGGAACTCGTCCTCAGCCGCGATCTCGCAGAACGCCGAATCTGGCCAGCACTGGATATCAGTCGCTCCGGAACTCGTCGTGAAGAGAAGATCCTCGATCCAGAACTGCTCGATGGCATCACAATGCTTCGCCGCAGCCTGGTCTCAATGAATCCAACCGAAGCAATGGATCAATTGATCCGCACCCTCGGAAAGTTTGATTCAAACAAAGAGTTCCTGCAGAAGATCCGATCGGTTCTGTAAAGAACTGATCTCTAGACGACGTGCAGCAATGCACGCCTGATAAAACGAAAAGAGGCCGTACAGTTTCCTGTACGGCCTCTTTTTTTATGTATGAAGATATGGGATGAGCCACTCTGCTTCTAAGCTGACTTTTACGGGGTCAGCTGATCGACCGAATCGGTCTGACTCACCCGTATGCTCTGGCCAGTTCTCGAACATACTCCAATGCTTCGTCCAGTGAAGGAGCCAATCCACCGGGAACTCGGCCATCGCGATCAGCGCGAGCGAGTGTCATTACCTCTTCGCAATCAGGATGCTCCATCAACCTTTGACGCGCTCTGACGCCGATCGAGTTCAAAAACACTTTCTCTGCCTGAGGCATGTTCTCAATCAGCCAGATGGTCCGGTCGGTCACATATCCTGATAACGCATTCGTTGTGGCAGCCAGCCTATCGCGAGGGTCAATCGCTTTTCCAACGTCGTGCAGCAGTGCCGCCAGCAGCACCTCTTCATCATAAGGATATTCTTCTCTTACAAGTTCGAAGACCTGTAATGAATGATAAAGCGCGTCCCCTTCCGGATGCTTTGTTCGTGGTTGTTGAACATGCTGCAAAGGGATGAGCAGCATTCGATAAACCTCGAACCTATCAAACGAATCACTGGCTTCTACAACTGATTCCTGCACATCCAGATCGGGATACGCATAAGCGACGATTCGCTCAAACTCTACAAGCGAGACGCCATAATTCTCCGGGTCCTCGGAAAATGCGATCGACACGTCCGTTACAGCTTCTGCTGGAATCAGCGAATCCATGACGAGATTTTCCGGATCGGGAACATTTCCTTCGTAGACATCCTGAAGAAAGGTTTCAACCTCATCCAGATCATCTTCATGCAAAACGATTTCAAAACCTTCGCTTGCACGAACATCACCTGTCACAAGATTCCCTTCAATTCGGGGATGAAAGGAAGCCAGCCTGCGCATCATATTCAGTGCGGCAACACGCTGAATCCGAAGATTATCAAACCGAACATCTCCCCTGGTGAGATAAGACTGCCTGGTCACCGCATTGCGAATTTCGGCAACCGTCGGCATATCATCTTTTCGAACATATCCTTTTACGATTCGTCTGGCAGCCTTTCTTAGTGCCTTGTCAAAATTCCGTTCTTTGTTTTGCAATATCAACTGGGTGGCCTCGGAAATAATTCGAAGGCGGAGTTTCTCGTCAGCCATGACTCATTTTGCTGCCAGCAACTCACATATTTCGCAACATGAGGTGACAGACTTGGCTAAGTAAACAGGACTCGCATCCTTCCGCCAGACATCTGACAGAACGATCTCAACACTCACTTCAATAGTTTCGAGACAGGATTGTTCCATGCCTCCTGCGAGAGCCGAAGTGGAGCTCCCTCATGTGGTCTTTCGATCGAAACAAACGGAATGCTGCGTCTCAGGACACCGTCGCCGTTTGAAAACGCTCTCCAGGGAAATGAATCGTTCCAGAGATCCTTAAATCAGGTCAGTCATTAACCATTCACTCCCTGCAATAAACTATTGATCATCCCGATATACCACAGGGCAATGGTGAAAACGAGAAAAATTATTAACCCAGCCACAAAAATCCATGTCAGCCATGTCATCATCGCGGCAAGGTTGGCAAGGCTTCGACGGGCCTGATCTTCAAACTCTGGACTCATTCGTTCCATTGCTTCCGGGACAGTTCCAGAATGCTCTGCCACCATCAGAAATTCAATAAAATCTTGTGGAAACAGACCAGAATTTGAAATTGCCTCTGTGAGAGTCTCGCCCGCCATCAGGTCAGAAATCATCTGAGGACCAGCTGAAATAAATGCTCCATTCGACGTCGCTCTCAGACTCGCATTGATACTGTCTTCAATGGACATCCCGCCCCCCTGCGTGAGTGCGAACGCCCACGAGAATCGCGCGATGGCGATTGATCGCATCGCATTTCCAACCACAGGGATGGACATCAGGAATCGATGAACCGCACTCTTTCCGGCTAAGGATGCGGCCATCATTTTGTAAGCGAGGAAGAGAGACACAACGAGCATCGTCCATCCTCCCAGCCAGATCAGCGCCCCGGAAATTCCCAACAGGCCCCAGCCAAGGATGTCGAATGTAATCCCGGTGACATCTCCGATCAGCCCGAGAGCGGCGATTAATGCAGCAATGATGAAGATTGCGACGACCAGCTGAATCACCGGCCAGGCCATCTGACGAATGAAATCGTTTCGCAATCGCAGATTGTATTCGTAGTGATCGCTCAGGGCTTTGAAGACTTCCGGAAGGTTCCCTGTCGACTCTCCGACATGAACCATATCAACCAGAAGACCGGGGAACACATCTCTGTGATTCTGAAGAGCCGCAGTCACTTCGCTCCCGGATTTCAATTCAACGATGACATCCGACAACGCATCGCGCAGCGTTCCCGAGCCATTCTTCGCCGCCAATTCGAATGCTTTGACGATCCCGATCCCGGAATGCAGCGAGACCCCCACGTTACGGCACAATCTGGCCAATTCTCCGAGTGAGGCTTTTGACGAAAACATTCAGGCCCTCTCTGCGCAGTTTGAGCGGCACCATTCCCCCTCGGTGCGTCTTACTTCATCTTCCAGTCATTAAGAGCCAGACGCAAGGCGGGATTGACTGACATCGATCACTCTTTGGCGTGATCACGCAGAGCGGTATCCCTGACACAACGAAATGGGATACGACAACATGTGATACGACGGCGGCGAAAGGCGCATCCGTTCCTCAATCGCTCTATAGCGGAAGCTGATGAGGACTGGCAGGCAAGGTTTCGCCGGACTTTTGGGTCAATCTCAACTCAAGTTCGCGTACCAGATCGGCCCCAAGAACGTGCTCAATCCGGTCCGCATCGTAGTCGGCATTCGCAGGAGCCGTATCAGCATAGGTGATGAGATACAATTCCCAGAGACGATGGTTACGAACGGCCCGCCGCGCTAATGCAGCGCCATCCGGAGTTAACTGATATCGTCCGGCAGACTTCTCTTCGACGTAATGGCTCTGAATTGCAAGGCGCAGTCCACGCTGCAGCTCACTGCGTTTCCATGACCGCATCCTCAAAAGTTCTTCAATCGTCAGTCTCGCTTTCAGCAGATCGAGATCAGAGACCTCTGGCTGTCCTGACGTCGATTCCACGCATTCATAAAACGCTCTCAACAGATCATGTTTTCCAGTCTGTTTACGCAACTGGCGCTGATCTAACCATGCCCAGAACAACCCGTGCCCGGTTCCGAAAACAAGGCTCACGAGAAACAGCGTACTGCCACAGAGGACAATGACCGGTCCTGCTGCCAACTTGGGAGCCAATGCGCTGAGGATTGTTCCACCGGCTCCGGAGATCGCTCCGAGTAAAGCAGAGATTGCCATCAAATAACGTAAATCATCTGTCCAGAATCTGGCCGACGCGGCAGGGATAATCAGAATGGCAACCACCAGAATTAACCCGACAGTTTGCATGCCAATGATTGTTACAGACACAACCATACAGGTAAGCAAGGCATCCAGAACTTTGACCGGCCATCCACACGATGCGGCATAATCTTCATCAAAGCACAGCAGAGACAGTTCTTTGAACAGCAGCAGGATAAGCCCAATCAGGAAAACAGCTGCTCCCCCGAACACCCACACATCCGACGTCACGATCGACGCCGTTTTTCCGTAGAGATAACTGTTCAGCCCAGCAGACGCAGCGGTCGGCATTCTTTGAATGACAGTGAGCAGTGCGGCTCCTAGCCCATAGAAAAGACTGAGCGTAATCGCCATTGCGGCGTCTGCACGCAATGGAGAATAGCGGTCAATCACCATGACGCAGAGAGCCCCTGCCAATCCTGCCAGGAAGGCTCCTGTAATCAAGGCTGGCAAACTCTTCCCGGTCCCCGGCGCAATGACTTCGCACACGATGAAGGCAATCGCAATTCCCGGCAATGCGGAATGACCGACAACGTCTCCGACCAGAGCCCGTTTGCGGAGCAACATGAAAACGCCGACAAGCCCTCCACAAATCCCCAGCAGCATCGTCCCGAGAAGCACGATTCTGGTATGAGCATCCTGTAGAAGCAGAACGCGGCGAATATTCGAGGTCGAATTGATCTCAGCCGCAACTGCACTCGTTGGGCAGACACAGAACACAGCCACGCATACTGCCACCAGAAGGAAGAACCTTCTGTAGAGAGTCAGGGATTCATGTCGTTGATGTGACATACCACATTCAGCTATTTGCCAGTTCGGAATGCAACATGCGGTTACATGAAAGACTAATACGTTCTAGCGCCCCGCCAGACGGGAACCGACCTGATCGAGCAGTGACAATTTCCCTCCGTAGGTCCGTTTCAGATTCTCTTCGGTAAAGGCAATCGATGTCGGGCCAGAGGCGACTAACCTCAGGTTCAACAACAAGACATCATCAAAGTACTGCGGAACCGTCTGTAAATCATGATGCACGACCAACGCCGTTTTTCCAGCAGATCTTAATTCCTGCAGCAATGAAACAATCGCCCGTTCCGTTGCGGCATCGACACCAGCAAACGGCTCATCCATCAAATAAAGATCCGCATCCTGAGCAAGCGCACGTGCCAGGAAAACACGTTGTTGCTGGCCTCCGGACAACTGACGAATCTGTCGTTTGGCGAAATCAGCCATCCCGACCCGATCAAGTGCGTGCAACGCCTGTTCACGGTACTTTTTCGTCACCCACCGAAACCAGCCAATCTGGCGATAAAGCCCCATCGCGGTTACATCAAGCGCACTGACCGGAAAATCCCAGTCAACACTTGATCGCTGTGGAACATAGGCCACTCGATTGCGAACCTTATGATACGGTTCACCAAAGAACTTTACTGAACCAGAGACATGAGGCACCAGATCAAGGCATGCTTTGATCAGCGTA
Source organism: Planctomicrobium piriforme (assembly GCA_040393865.1). Taxonomy (GTDB): domain Bacteria; phylum Planctomycetota; class Planctomycetia; order Planctomycetales; family Planctomycetaceae; genus Planctomicrobium; species Planctomicrobium piriforme_A. The sequence continues at coordinate 16,623 of JBEBTF010000072.1, forward strand.
CTCTTCCCTGCCCCATTCGGCCCGATCACCGCCACGAGCTTTCCCATTGGGGCAACGTAGTCCACATCCCAGACAACAGGACGCCGGTGATAGGCGACTGTCAGGTCCCGAATCGACAGCGGAGACGTTTCGAATTCATTCGGTCGCTGTTGAGAATCAGGTTGAGACGACATGGGAGAAGGTTGAACCAGTCAGGGACGATTCCGTCATTCAGGGAGAGAATAAAAAAATTGCAGTGATCCTGATTCTACAAACTCTAAAATCGAAAATGTAGCCAATGCTGCATTTCTCCATTCTGGCAGTCGAAATGCGCAGCCAGACCAGGACGGGGTATCTAGAGATGTCGCTCGTTCTGATTTTGATGAAAACAGGCTTCAGGACAGAAAAGAGCCAAGTCTATTCTCAACATCATGTTGCGTTTTGGCACATGGCCCAGAACCATTCAGATCCAGATAGAACCGCAATCCGGCATTTCCGGGGTCGCTTTCAAAAAGAAATAGGCCTCGACCGACCCCAGCGAAGGATCGTTGAGTTCGATACGCCGACGTTCGTACTCGCCTTCGTCGGTCCCCTCAATCTCATCAAGTGCCACGAGCGTCTCAGGTCGAACATCCCAGACTTCCCCCTGAATCGCCAAGCCTTCTGTCTCCGCTTCCAGAAGTCCGGGATAGGTTCCAACATTCACCATTCGATAGCGTGGAACGGTTGTGGTCACTGCAACGAAAGATTCGGCCTCCAGGGCATAATGCCGACAAAACCCTTTTTTGAGCGTTCCGTAAACAAAGATTCGCTGTTGCAGGGGAATTTGATTCATAGTGGTTATTTCAATGAGATCGATCCGGCTCGGCGCACTTCCGGAACAGGTGCATTCATTCGCATCAGATTACCGAAGAGCGATTCCATTTCGACAAGTCATTCGCGATGATAAAAGGAAGAATATCACCCCCGTCAAGATGCAGCCTTCGTCTCTCTGCACACCTCACTGCAGAGCTGCTCGAATCCGATCAACACTCTCACGCGAGAGAGCTTTGAATCAAACCATCTGACCAAAGAAATTCCGACACGTTCATGGCACGCTGCGATCAGGGTTACATCTGCGAAGTTTGCGGAGAAGAGGTTCCTCACATTGGTGTCAGTGACCTCTACCTGCGATTCGTCATTGGCGAAATTGACGGGCGAAAGTTATTAGCAGCCCCAGAACGCCATCTTCAATGCAACCCGACATTGGCACAGTTCATTGTTCACGAGAGATTCCCGCCAGTCCTCGTTGATGGCCTATTCGCCAAAGAATTCCTCGATCCGGAATATGTTCGCCAGCGTGAAGAATTGGTCACTCGCGGATGGCTTCGCTTACAGGAATTGAAATCACTGCGACTTCCATTCAACGAATACCCACTACCGGAGTTTCAGAAGAAGCGGCCCGGTCGCGGATCAGACGAAGCCCCTCTGCCTTAAACAAGAGATCTGAGACGCAGGCCATAAGGGCTCACTTCAACAACGATTCAACAGAACAAAGCGGTCTCCCATTGAACTCTCACATCAAAC
>JBEBTF010000073.1:0-18059 GCA_040393865.1 Planctomicrobium piriforme
TCGACTTCGTACTTAATCCCAACGCCTGTCAGGCAATTGACAACAGTCGTACGAGCTGGGTATGGCTGCGGGAACACTTCGCTATACAAACGGTTGTACTCTGCGAGGTTCTCTGCGCTATCGACGTACGACATGACTTTCACGACGTCTTTCAGAGTCAAACCCGCTTGAGCCAAGACTCGTTCAATATTGGAAATTGAGCGGCGGAATTCCTCTTCGAAGGTTCCTGGCACAATCTTTCCCGTATCGTCAACAGATGCCTGACCTGACACATAGACAAACGGACCAGCCTTCACTGCAGGACTGAATGGCAGGTGGCTACGAGGGGCGTCTCCGAAAATGTGCTCAATGGGCATCAGCTTGATCCGGTGTTCTATTTGGTTCTGAATCTGGGTTCATTGCGTCTAAGGCACGAATTTGCCTACAGCAATGCGAGCCGCCCCATCTTATGAACCGTCACCGATCTGGTCTATCAACCAGAGAACTTTCCCCCAAAGCCAACGCTCTACGGGATGCAGATGCCAACGTCTCAGGTGTCAACGCTTTCCTAAAGCAGCGGGAAATCAATTTTCGTTCGAACAGGCCTCTTCATAATCGAAGTTAACGGCTGGAATTTCGAGCACGCCTTGTCGAATGCGTGATTCCGGATCCACTGGCATCAGATGCTGCGGCACTGGTGAATCGGAGGATTCATTTTCGATTTGAAACAGTCCGTTGCCGCGATGCACCAGATCGAAGGAACTCCACGGGAGAACCACAATGATTCTGCCGATTGCGTTTCGCTCAGGCTGTCCTGATTTCTCTGTTGTTCTCTGCGTTTTGACGTGCCCATCGACCTCAATCAGAACTCCAGACGGCGACTTGGGAATCGTCACTTCCGGGGTCAACACAAATTCTTCTCCACCGACATTGAGCGAGAGCTTTCGCTCTTTATTGAGCCGGAACTGGCCGTTTCTGGTATAGAACAGGTCGCCGCTTTGACTCTTGACCGTAAAGAATCCCGGCCCTTCAATAGCCAGATCAAAAGGGAAAAACGTCTGGGTTTGCATCACCGCTTTAAAGTTCGGACGAGACTTCAACTGGAACTCCCCTTTGGAAGCCTCCAGCCGTGAAGCCGTCCAGTACGGGATGAGAGGGAGATAGCCCGGTGTGTCCCTGAATTGGATGTTCTCCTTATGAATCGCTTGCTTCGCCGTGACCAGACCATCATCCAACGAAGGGACCACAGGATGCAGTGGAGTTGGCTCAATTAAAGGTTGAACTCCTGGAGCTCCCATCGGTGGAAGCGTTCCTGGGCCAAGTGCTCCGGGACCTCCAGAAATCCCGTCTGGAGAAGGACCACCAATCAGCTTCCACATCTTCAGAATGCCAGCAACGTCTTCCTTCTTCTCTGTCTTCAATGATTCAAACCATGCCCGACGCTTCTCTGGTGGCAGGTGAGAAAGCTCTATTTCGATCATTTCACGAATCATCTGCTCGTCTGCGTCAGACTTCGTTTCGATCGGAACAAGGCTCTTGCTCGGAGGGAGTGGCTGAGGCGCAAACGGATTCCCTGGAGCATCTGCAGCAGTTGCAGGAAATTGTGCTACCTGTTTCAGTTCTGACTTGGAGTCCGATTCCGATTGCGAAACAGACTCGCTCGATGTGTTCACAGCAATCGCGTTCTGAAGCGGTGATCCTGACGCCAGCAGTTCCAGTTCATCCAGTGCGTCATTCAGGCGAACGCCGTCCACCGGTGTCGGATAAAGCGATGTTTTGTAGAGGAGTGGTTCCAGTTTTGGAAATGCGGAGTCCTGAACCTGAACTCTGGAGAGTGCTGGCTGTGACGATTTCCAGACAGTGACATGCCCCAGCATCAGTCCGATTCCGACACCGAGGACGAGCCCAGGAATGAAGTTGGTCTGGATATTCTTCATAGCACCCTCCATGTCATCCCGAGCAGTCCGCTGGGTTCCAATCCCAAACGAACCTGTCTCAATCCGGTCCCCGGACTGTGGCCTGCAATGAGACATTGCAAGATCATACCTGCCAGTTACCGCCTCATGCCGGAAGCTAACAACATCATTACAGTTCCGGCCGATTCTTAATACGTTTCCTCAACGCTGCCGGCCCCCCAAGGAAGGTTGCAGGCGCGCTATCGGAGCATATCCAGAAGAACTCGGGGCGTCTGACAGTAGGAAATCCTTGAATTTGCCGCAAGATGTGTCGGATTCGACAGGTTCACCGTGGCGTCAACCACGGTGAAACAAGAACTCTTTGTCGAGATGAAGCCGTCAAAAAATGACTGATTTCAGAACTCGATTCCTGCCGAATCATCTTGGCGCATCTCAGGTATGGCGCAAGATGGAGAAAAATCCATTCAAAATCGCGAATGACTGCCTTTGTCAGATGCGGCTCTTCCGAATAAGATTCGCCCATAAGTTCCGCACGGATGACCGGATGAACCGCCTCCGCCTTGACATTCTTCCTCAGCCAAACGACACGACTTGCGGTCCCACATGCCTGCATGCCGTGTATCGCTATTTCGGCAATTTCATTCCCCTGAACGATGTCATTCAGAACGTTGGTCAGTTGGAACAGGGAGGAACGCTCGCGGTCTTTCTGGGTTCAGACGCATTGCGACGCGGGTACGATGTCACACTTTACACATACAATCTGCAGGTGTTTGATCCCACCTGGTTTCGCCCTGGAAGAGACGTCAATCTCGCTGAACGATTGACCGCTCAGTTAGAGGCGAAACAGCACCCCAAGCTGCAGACCGCAACACACGCCTATATTGAGTTTCTTCAATTGGGCGGTAAGTTGAAAATGGAAGTGCTGACGATTGATCTCATCCGTCGGTACTTGAAACGGGATGTTCCAGTACTGACAGGGCTGAGCGCCACATTTCTTTACGGAGAGATGCGGGAGTATTGTCCTGACAATCCCCCCCCGGGGAAAACAACTCTGGCCGACGATGTTCGCGGATATCCGGCCGGACACTTTGTAGTGCTTTGTGGTTATGACCCGGACCGACGTACGGTTCTGGTTGCCGATCCATTAGAGGCCAATCCCTTCACTAAAGACCGACAATACGCAGTCGATATCGACCGTGTATTTTCTGCCATTATGCTGGGCATTGTGACGTACGACGCGAACCTGCTGATCGTGCGTCCTAAAAATCATATTAAGGGAGTTGAGCGGCATGCCCGCAATGATCGTGACAGATAATGTCACTGACTGGCCGGAAGAAATTCCGAACGTGGAAATTATTGACGCATGGAGGTATGTCACAGACGAAGAGTTTGCCAGCCGCCGAAACGTCAAGCTTTACAACCTCTGCAAATCACTCCGCTACCAGAGCACAGGGTACTATGTCTCGCTGCTGGCAGAAGCTCGCGGACATCGCCCAATGCCGGGTGTCATTGCTTTACAGGATCTGAAAACGCCATCCATGATTCGTTTCGTTGGAGACGAACTGGATGATCTGATTCAGAAATCACTGGGGCCAATTCATTCGGAAGAATTCGAACTCAGCATCTACTTTGGCCGCAATATGGCCAAACGCTATGAACGTCTGAGTCGCCAGTTGTTCAACATGTTCCAGATTCCGCTGTTACGGTTTCGCTTCGTCAAGAACATGTCTAACTGGCAGATCCGCAGCGTCAAAGCTCTCGGGATGAACGATGTCCCGGAAGCACATCTGGCGTTTATGATCGAGTCGGCAGAGAAGCACTTTGCTGGCGGAGCAGCCTCACGACCAAAACAGAAACGTACTCGATTCGATCTCGCGATTCTTCACGACCCTGAAGAGACGGAAGCCTCTCCATCGAACGAAGGGGCATTGAAGAAGTTCATCAAAGCCGGTGAGCAACTGGGGCTGAACTGTGAGCTCATCACCCGTGACGACTACGGTCGGCTCATGGAGTATGACGCACTTTTCATTCGCCAGACAACCGGCATCAATCACTACACCTATCGATTTGCCCGACGTGCGGCGAACGAAGGGCTCGTCGTTATTGATGACCCAGTCTCAATTGCACGCTGCACAAACAAAGTGTACCTGCAGGAGTTGATGGAACGGCATAAGATCCCGACGCCAAAATCACTCGTTGTCCATCGTGACAATGCTCATGAGATTTCAGAGGTCCTTGGGTTCCCCTGCGTTCTCAAAAAGCCTGACAGCTCTTTTTCTCAAGGAGTCGTTAAGGTTCATAACGAAGAAGACCTGCAGTTACGACTGAAAGATTTCTTTGCACAGTCTGAATTGCTGGTTGCCCAACAGTTTCTCCCGACAACATTCGACTGGCGAATCGGAATCCTCGATCAACGTCCGTTGTTTGCCTGCCAGTACTTCATGGCACCTGGACACTGGCAGATTATTCACTGGTCAAAACAGGGTGACGATCGTTACGGAAACTTCAAAACGTTGCCTGTCGAGCTGGCCCCGCGCAAGGCGGTTCAAATCGCACTCAAAGCGGCAAACCTGATCGGAGACGGCCTGTATGGCGTGGACGTCAAAGAATCCGACGGCAACTTTTATCTCATCGAAGTGAATGACAACCCAAACATGGACGCAGGTTGCGAAGACGAAATTCTTCGTGACGAACTGTACCGTCGTGTGATGGAATCGTTCCTGAAACGAATCGAACAACAGAAATCTGGGATGCCGACTCGCTAATATCTCCGGATTTACATCTATCAGTCCACAGGCAAATGGCACTGCATGTCACTTGCCTGTGAACTTTCATTTTCCCCAATGCCGGGATGTGTTGTCTTCAACACGTCAAACGAAGCCAATCCGCGTATTCAACTGAACGTACACTCATGTCATTGCACCTTTTCGAAGCATTTGGGATCGAACTTGAATACATGATCGTCGACACGGAAACGTTCGACGTTCGACCAATTTCCGATCATGTGCTGCGAGACGAACAAGGCGCCCCGGTCTCGGACATCGAGAACGGACCGATCGCCTGGTCGAATGAACTGACACATCATGTCATTGAGTTGAAAACCAACGGGCCGATTTCCGATCTTTCCACTCTGGCGGCCGAGTTCCAATCCAACGTCCAGACGATCAATTCGCAACTGCAGTCGGCACATGCAAGATTACTTCCTTCGGCGATGCATCCCTGGATGAATCCTGAAAAGGAAATGCAACTCTGGCCGCATGAGTACCATGACGTTTACGAAACCTTCAACAAGATTTTTGATTGTCGCGGGCACGGTTGGGCAAACCTGCAGAGCATGCATATCAATCTCCCATTCGATGGGGACGAAGAGTTCGGCAGACTTCACGCTGCAATTCGCCTGATCCTTCCGTTGCTCCCTGCGATTGCCGCGAGTTCTCCATTGAAGGATGGGGAAACCACTGGCCTGAAAGACTCTCGACTCGACGTCTATCGAAGCAACGCCAAGGGAGTCGCCTCGATCTCTGGCCGCGTGATCCCGGAACAGGTCTATGACTTCGAGAGCTACGATCGCGAAATCTTCCAACCGATGTACCGTGACATCGAGCCGCTCGATCCGACCGGAATCTTGCGAAACGAGTTTCTGAATGCGCGTGGAGCGATTGCGAGATTCAGCCGTGGAGCAATTGAAATTCGCGTCATCGATGTTCAGGAATGTCCCAGCGCGGATATCGCCATCGCCGCCCTGACCATTGGCGTCCTGAAGTTGCTTGTGTCGGAAGTCTGGTCTTCTTACGAAGAACAAAAAGCTGTCTCGATCGATGACCTTGAACCTGTTCTGCTCGCGACGATTGAAGAAGGGGAATCCGCTTACATTTCCGATCCGGAAATCCTGAGGCACTTCGGAATTCTGCGTGGTCCAGTCAAGCTCTCACAACTCTGGATGCACCTGTACGACACCGTCAGCCGACTCGATCCATCGTTCCGCGAGAACCACGGGCGAGCATTGGCCGTCATCCTGAATCAAGGATGTCTCGCTACCCGAATTCTTAAAGCGTTGGATGGCCGAGAAGACCGAGAGTCGATTGCGGAAGTCTACCGAAAACTGGCGGACTGCCTGGCAACTGGTGAGTCATTTCGAGTGAACCAGAAATGGTCCCAGTCCTGATTCGAATGATCAGGCGCGAACTTCGTCGTCACGCCGAAGGTGTCTCTGTAGGCTGAATTGGATGTCTTGCGGGAGTGAGCCAGAATGCTGGTGCTAACGTGTGAACACGGTGGAAATTCCATCCCGAAGGAATATCGCAACTGGTTCAAAGATGCGCGCGAGGTGTTGCAGACACACCGAGGCTACGACCCAGGTGCACTGGTTCTCGCCCGACGTCTTTCAAGAACATTTGAAGCCCCGTTGTTCTTCGAAACACGATCTCGCCTGTTAATCGAACTGAATCGCTCGCTGCATCATCCGCGATTGTTTTCAGAACTGAGTCGTCAACTTCCATCAGAGACTCGCCAGCATCTGATCGACACCGTTTACCGGCCCTACCGCGAGAGCGTTATCAGCACTCTTAAAGAGAGCATTAAGGCTGGTCCGACGGTGCATGTTTCCGTCCATTCCTTCACACCCGTGATGAACGGCAAAACACGAAGGACTCAAATTGGCCTGCTGTTCAATCCAGCCAGGACCTTCGAAACAGAGGTCTGCACTCAATGGAAGCGAGAGCTAAAGCGACTCGCCCCTGAATTGAAGGTTCACTTCAACTTGCCCTACCGGGGCACATCCGACGGCTTCACGACATCATTACGTGAGCTCTTTACTGACCGCAGTTACGCCGGCATCGAGCTGGAAGTCAACCAACAATATCCTCTCGGCGAAGCCAGTGAGTGGAAAAGAATCCAGTCACTGATCGAGAAATCCCTCGCAACAGTGCTGGAAGACCTTTCGTGAGTCAGCCGATCAGCCGAGACTCCTGATCAACTACTTCTTGACAGTCTGAGCAGCAGGTTGCTTTAACGAAGCTTTCACCAGTTCAGACTCCTCTTTCTCACTGACCTGCACAAGTTGTCCTTCTCTCAAACGGTCGCCAGGATTACTGACGATAATGGAATCGCTTGGCGGACCAGATGAAAGGCCAACATCAGAGCCGAGCGTCCCCTCGACCTCAACTGGATGCAGATGAATATGATTTGTGTCGGTGACAGTCGCCACATAAGAACCATCTGCATTCACGATCAAAGCCGAGGCAGGAACAACAATCGGCGGAGACTGACGCGTGATCTTCAACTTCACGCGAACATAGGAGCCGGTCAACAACTGGTTCCCTGGATTCGGAACATGAATTTCCGTCAGCAGTGTTCGAGTTTCAGGGTCAATCGCGCGCGAGGTGCGGGAGACTTCACCGGAGAATTGCTTATCAGGGTATTCACGAACAATGAGTTCCGCAGGCAGGCCGACATTGACTCCCGGTGCATAGATCTGGGGAACGTGAACAAAGACACGAACAGGGTCTGTTTTGGAAATCTGAAACAGCGGTTGAGCGTTATTGGTGCCTGTGGTCACAAGCTGCCCCTGATCGATTGAACGGCGAGTGATCGTTCCCGCAAAAGGAGCGTAAACTTTGGAGAAGGACTGCATCTCGGTCAATCGCTGAACATTCGCTTCTCCTGCAGCAACATCAGCAGTCGCGGCATCCACGGCAGCAGCAGTCGTATCTCGGTTGGCCAGTTTCTCATCGAACTCCTGAGGAGTAATTGACTGTGATCGAACCAGATTGGCATACCGATCATAAGTTGCACTCGCCAGCACTGCGGCAGCTGTGGCGGTTTTCAACTTCGCCTTAAGTTGTCCGAGTTCTGCTTGAGCCTGACGCAATTGCTGATCGACTTCAGGAGCATCGATTTCCGCGAGCAATTGCCCTGCCTGAACTTCATCGCCAATGTCCACAAGCCAGCGTTTCAGATAGCCGGTTGTGCGGGCATAGACTGTCGTTTCCTCAATCGCCTGAACATCGCCGGGCAACGTTGTCTCTGTCTGAGCAGGAGCGAGCCGCACGCGCACCACCTGGACCTGTGGGACTGCATTGCGAATCCGTTCGGCACGTTCTTCAATCTTGTTGAGTTTCTCCTGATACGGTCCCCATCCCAGTCGAAACGCCCCGGCCACCACACCGATTCCCACCAACAGCAGAAGCGTTGTTTTGATGAATCCGAGTTTGGGAGTTGGCGGACGTACACCAGCATCTTCCGGGTCATGATATTCCCCTGAAGTTGTTGGAGTCGGCATCGAAGACATAGTGACACTCGCAGGCTGGAATGAGTCCGAAGGGGTTGGATCAGAGGTGGGAAGTTGGGCAGGGGTCATACCGTCTGGGCTTCAAGGTTGATGGACGTGAAAGGAGCCTTCTTACGCAGAACGGTGTAAACGATTGGAACAAAGAACAATGTCGTCACAGTGGCCAGAGCCAATCCGCCGATCACTGCTCGACCAAGAGGAGCATTCTGTTCGCCCCCTTCGCCAATTCCGATTGCCATGGGAAGCATTCCGATCACCATGGCCAATGCAGTCATCAGAACAGGGCGAAGTCGCGTCACTCCAGCAGCCCAAGCGGCGTCTAATGCGGACTTGCCCAGTTTTCTCTGATCATTCGCAAACGTAACAAGCAGAATCGAGTTTGCCGTCGCAACACCGATACACATGATCGACCCCATCAAAGAGGGGACGTTAATGGTTGTTCCTGTCAGAAACAGCATCCACAAAATGCCGCTGATTGCGCCGGGAAGTGCCATCAAAATAATGAGTGGATCAGTCCATGACTGGAAATTCACCACCATCAGCAGATAGACAAGCACAACCGCGAAGATCAACCCAAACGCGAGCCCACTGAACGAACTGTTCATGCTTTCAACTTGTCCGCGAACAGTGATGTTTGTGCCACGTGGCAGCTCTGGCCTGATTTTCTCAACGATCTTGTAGATCTCGTTCGAGACTCTGGCGAGGTCCGTTCCGTGAACCCCTGCCAGCACATCGTAACTGACAGCAATGTTGTAATGTGTCACGTTTGTTGGCCCGACTCCTCGTTTCACATCGACAAGGTTTCCGAGCAACTGGGGTGATGTCGCTGTCGCAGGTGTCACCGGGGTATTGAACAGAGCATCGACGGAATCCATCTTTACCTGAGGAGTTTGCACAGCGACGGTATATTGCACCCCATTTCTTGGATCGAGCCAATAACTGGGGGCGGCCGTTGCTGTCGATGCAAGCGAGACCAACAAGTCGCTTGCCAGCTGACGTTGTGAAAGGCCCAGCTGACTCATCAAGGTTCGATCACTCTCCACTTCAATTCTTGGAGTCAGTGGAACCTGATGAACATACACGTCGACCGCGCCGGGAATCTGTGAAATTTCCTCACGGAGTTTTTTGGCGATCTCATAGTTCGCCATCATATTGCGTCGGGGGCCAACCAGTTGAACATCAATCGGGGCAGGCAGACCGAAGTTCAGAATCTGAGTCGTGATATCCGGCGGCTGGAAAAAGAATGTCAGATCCGGAAACTCTTCATTCAAAGAATCGCGAATCGTTTCGATATACCCTGCCGTTGGAGCATGATGCTTACTGAGGCTGATCAGGATCTCACCATCTGCCGCAGACATCAGCGAGCCGTCACTCATCGCCAGGTTGATCCCGCTGTTCGGAATCCCCATGTTCTCGACAATCGAGACGAGTTCTTCTTCGGGAATAATCTCACGAATTCGAGCGGCAACCCGACTAAAGTAACGTTCTGTCTCTTCAATTCTCGTTCCTGCCGGGGCACGAACGTGCAATCTCATCTGTCCTGAATCGACATTCGGAAAGAAGTCCCGACCAATGAGCGGATAGAGACTGCAGGAGGCAACGACAAAGCAGAGAAACGCCGTCGCGAACAACGTCCGATGTCCGAGCGCCCATGCCAGACAGAGCCCATAAACGTGCTTGAACTTTTCAAACTGGCGATTGAACGCCTCGTGAATTCGCCAGGCGATATCTTTCTTGATTGGCCGCTGCTCTCCGTCGTCAGATCGGCCGCCGTAAAGTTCGACTTCTGACTTCAGCAGATACTGAGTCATCGTCGGAACCAGTGTTCGGCTCAGGAAGTAACTGGTCATCATGGCGAAGACCACTGCCAGAGCGAGCGGAACGAAGAGGGATTTTGCGGCCCCAGTAATGAAAGCCACTGGCACGAACACAATACAAATCGCGGTAGTGGCGACGAACGCAGGGACAGCAATCTGCTCGGCACCATCGAGAATCGCTCTCACGAGCGTTTTCTTCATATGCAGGTTTCTGTGGATATTCTCAATTTCCACCGTGGCATCATCCACCAAAATTCCAACTGCAAGTGCCATTCCTCCCAGCGTCATGACGTTGAGCGAATGACCGAGAAAATCGAGGATAATAATCGAGACCAGAATCGATAACGGGATCGAGATGATCACCACCAGGGTACTGCGCCACGACCCCAGGAACAGCAGGATCATCGTTGCGGTCAAGAGCGATGCAATCGCAGCTTCAACCACAACACCTTCCAATGCCGCTCGAACGAAGATCGATTGATCAGACAGCAGAACCATCTTCAGTTCTTCCGGCATGGTCGATGCCAGATACGGCAAGCGTTCCCGAACGCCTGCGACGATTTGCAACGTGGACGCTCCCGCCTTATAGATTGGCTGTAACACTCCACGCAGACCGTCGACCTTCACGATATTGGTCTGAGGCGGTGAACCGTCTCGAACAGTGGCAACGTCACGCACATAGATGGTGCGGCCCTCGACCGTTCGAATTGGGATGTCCGCAATTTCCTGTAATTTCTCTGGGCTGCTGATCACACGAACGTTGTATTCCTGTGCCCCGATCTTCGCGGTCCCAGTCGGCAGCACCAGATTTTGAGAGTTCACCGCCGTAGAAACATCATTCGCAGAGAGCTTCCAGGCGAACAGTTTCTCTGGGTCGATATCAATCATGATCTGCCGCAGCGTTCCCCCATAAGGATAGGGAACTTTCGCACCCGGCACGCTCGCCATCCCCGGCCGCAATTGCGTTGTCGCGAGGTCAAACAACTGTTGCTCTGTTAACCCTTCTCCTCCGAGCGACAGCTGCACAATCGGCACATTGGAGGCGTTATAGCGCATGATGTTGGGAGGTGGCATCCCCGCTGGCATACTGCGCATGACCGTCTGACCGGTCGATACCGTTTGCGATAACGCCTCGTTGACATCCGCCCCCGGCTGGAGAAATATCTTGACGACAGCAATGCCGTTGAGTGACTGGCTTTCGATGTACTTCACGTTGCTGACGGTCGAAACCAGAACACGTTCGAAGTTCCCGACAATTCTGGTTTCCATGTCATCCGGGGACATCCCGGAATAAACCCAGACGACCGCCACCACTGGAATGTCAATCTCAGGGAAAATGTCCGTTGGCATCCGAATCGCCGTCACCGTTCCCAAGATGGCGATCAGCAGCGCCATCACCACAAAGGTATAGGGACGTTGCAAGGCAAGACGGACAATCCACATGAAACACCTGACAATTCAAAGCGATAACAAGGCGGGAGGCGAGGCGGAGCGGAGGCAGGAGCGAATCGAGAGTCAATCAGGGGGCGAGATAACTCAGGAGAGAATCGCAGCAGAAACGGGTGTGCTGTCATCCACAGGTGCTGCAGGTTCTTTTCCCAGAGAGTGACGCTGGCGCCAGCGGAGTCGGCAGGCATTCGCGTGATCTTTCAGGAGAAGCCCCGCAGTCACCCCATCCCCCTGCTCAAGTGCATCCACAATTGGAATGTGCTCTGCCGCTCTGGCCGGCAGATTGGGATCATGTCGTTGATTCAGGTGAATTCGCACTCTGAGATCAAACCCCAGATTGTTCCACGATTCCGTCAGCAGATGATTGTCAGCAGCTCTGACAATCGCACTGTGAAAATCGTTGTTGTGCTGAACGTATCCCTGATTGTCGTTCATGTCCGCAGCAGCCAGAAGTTCCTGGAGTATCGCGCGTAGTTCGCGAACGTTTCCTTTCAAACGTGGTGCTGCAAGTTCTGCTGCCAGCTGTTCGAGGGCTCCCCGAACAACATAGGCTTCTTCCATCTCTCGATCAGAGATTCCGCGTACATAGGTCCCACGGTATCTCTCAGACTCCACCAGCCTCAACATGTGAAGGGCTTCAAGTGCTTCACGCACTGGAGTCTGACTGGTCTGGAACTCTTTCGCGATTTCCAGTTCCAGAAGTCGAGTCCCAGGAGGCAACGTTCCATCAATAATTCTTTGCTCAAGAACAGAACGGATACGGTGACTATTTGACACACGCAGATTCGACATCGATTGCCAACCTGATTTCAAAAGCCGAGTGCCTACACTCGCAAAATGGCAAAATATCCAACGCTTCAATGGTTATCGATAATCAACCCTGAGGCAATTCGATTCTCATAAAAATCCCCAAATGCCTCAAAAGAAAGCACCTGTAAGAATCTAAATTTTGCCCTTCCAATCGAAGTGAGACAGGCGTACCCGCACTGTCAAAACACGACTGAATACATTTCCAAGAAAGCACTTACGAGAAGCATCCCGTGAATAAACGAGACACGAAAGTGCTGTTAAAACAGGCCGTGGCAAGCAGCACGATAGAAGAATGGAATTCGAACTCTGAGATCACGCGACATTTCGCCCGCAGGGGCGATTCCAAGAGTCCGATTCGATTTGATTGCAGTTAAAAAATGAGCCCCGGAAACGGCTCACGCGCCGATGGCTTCCAATGCTTCTTCCTGCGTATCGTAGATCGCCCAGAGCGTATCGAGAGCGGTCGTATGCAGCAGATCGCGAGCAAGCGAATGAACGCCGCACAGAACCATCACTCCCCCTCGGAGGCGAATCTGCTTGTGACAGCGAACCAGCAGGGCCATAAAGACGGAACCGAAGTAATTCACCAGTTCGAGATCAAAGACAACGAGAGGCGCTTTCTGATCACGAATCGGCTCAAGCACGATATCGGCAGCGGCTTCAACAATCTCCCACTTCAGGCTTTCGACGCCGCCAGTCGCAACCACGACAAGGGCGTCTCCGTGCCATTCCAGACTGATGATATCTGACCCCATGACCGAGCTGCCCTTTATGTCAGGAAAGACAGGGATGTCGAAACAGGTTCTGGCTCTCCTGCGGCTGTTGAGCCATTAACGAAATGACATTCATCCCGTCTGCCAGGGGCCGCAACATTCATCATCGCCCCGAAAGTCAGGCTACTTCGTCACGTTGCCATTTCGGACATCGGCGGCAGCAGTTCTCACTGCGTACTCTTTTCCGTTAGGAACAACGCGTCGATTCGTGACAGCATTTTCCTTTTGCCAGGCTGAAAGGGCTTTGAGCTGATCTGCCGACGGTTGCTGAGGCCCCTTTTCGATAAATGGCTTCAGAATCGGGAAAGCGACGTTGAAAGCACTCTTCACATAGGCAGCGTGCCCTCCCAATCCGGAACGCTCTACCTGATAGAGCAATCCCCATTTTCGTTCTTTCGCCTGACGGGTTGTTGCCGGACGAAATGCGAGATAGAGACGAACAAATGGTTCCTGCCATCCCGGAGCAGTCGGAGACCTCGCCATCGCGGTCCCCAGTTCGCTGATCAGCGTCATAATCTCATCCGTGATCAACTGAATGTTGGTCGACGAACTGAACGGAAGCTGAGTAATACTCTGAGCTGCCAATGCACGATTGACCGGAAGCTCACTGCGATTGGTCACCACATCGAGCAGCGCCTCAATCACGATCGGGTTGGTTGCAGAGTTGTCAATGCGGTCAACGAATCCAAGGGCTTCAATCAGCTTATTACGGAACCACCAGATCCCATCCTGAGTGCTTGGGGGAGTCGCATTGAGCGTATCAACCAGCACCTGACCGATATCAGACTTCTCATTTGAACTTGGAGCATTCTCCCCATCGCGGCAGATTCGCCCTAAGCCTCTGGCAGCCAGAATGCGGCAGGACAGAAACTGGTTCGGATCTTTCACGACATCCAGCAGGAGCTTATACGCTGCGTTAAATGGAACAGCCGGAGTTTCCACCCCATTCACAAAAGTTGCTGGCTTTACATTCAACTGTACAACAGCGGCCAGCGCGTTGTATCGCACCGAGTCTGTGGGATGCGTCATCATGTCTGCGGCACAGGCGACAATTTCATCGAGAAGAATCTGGCGGACCGCAGGGGATGTCAGCGTCGGAGCCAGTTCGTTCAGCAGTCGATCCGTTGTTTTAGGGGGATCGAGATTATCGTCATGGGTCAGCAGAGAAAGGTGATACTGGACCACCCGTTTAATCTGACGTGTCTGTTCACTCGTCGGCGAGGTTGAACGGAACCCCGCTTTGCTCTTGTAGTATTCCTGTTTGCTGTAGACCTTGGCGCTTGCCGAATCCATCCACCATTGTGGCGGGGTCCAGTTTTCTTGAGCAGAGACTGCGGTTGGAGTCGTCAGGAATGCGCAAAGGCTTCCGAACAACACCAAAACAGGCAGAAATTGGAAGCCTCGATGCGAAGACAAATCGATCCCCCTCTGGACTTCGGCGGCTGGAGACATTTCTCGTGTTCTCATGCGCATTCGATCTTGAGAAATGCCAAACAGTTTGGAATCGTATTCCGGATTTGGAACATTGCGAAGTGACGGCTCGGGAAAGTTCTCAAAAAGGAGGCGTTCCGCCCCGCCTCTCATTATGACGATTGGCACAATTTTCGACATTCCCGAGACTTAAAAACTACCATCGTCAGAAAAGTCGTGTCAAGCTGTGAGGCAGATGAACCCGGACTCCACCTCCAGTCTGCTCAGCAATTGCATCCAGATCCGGTTGTTCAACTTAAGGGTGTTTTGCCGATTCTCGCAGTCGCAAGATCGATCGCAACGTCAGGATTCCGCCCTCGAAGTTAGCCAGTGAGACGGATTTCGGCTGGATCACCAAGCCACCGGAGCAAGTTGCCTCCTTCAGGAATTGGACTGCCCCGATACCCATCGGATGACAGGAATGCATTCCCATGCTGATTTTCACAGATCCACTTTTCCAGATGCATGACACCGGAAGCCATCCGGAAAATGCCGCCCGACTCAAGGCGATTGATGCAAAACTGCTCGCCGAGTCAGCCCTAAAAACCTGCCGCACCGGACTGATCACCCCGGCCCCCCGTGAAGCACTTCTGGCAGTTCATCATCACGAAATGCTGGAGAAGACCGAAAAACTGGCAGCAGCGGGCGGTGGGTCACTCGATCCCGACACCCGAGTTTCCAGAAAATCCTATGACGTTGCAGTTGCAGCAGCCGGCGCCGTCTGCAACGCCGTCGAGCAAGTTGTGCGAGGAGAAGACCATCGGGCGTTATGCCTTGTCCGCCCTCCCGGACACCATGCGTTGCCCCACAAGGCCATGGGCTTCTGCCTGATGAACAATGTCGCGATTGCGGCTCGCCATGCTCAAAAAGTCTGTGGAGTCGGGCGAATCCTGATTGTCGACTGGGACGTGCATCACGGGAACGGGACGCAAGACATTTTTTACGCTGACCCCAGTGTCGGCTTCTATTCCATTCATCGACACCCGTTCTATCCAGGAACCGGCGATTGGGACGAGACCGGAACCGGCGCCGGACTGGGAACCACATGGAACGTCCCAGTCTCCGTTTCGACGACCCGAGAGAAATACCACCAGCGGTTCCAGCAGACACTCGACGACGCCGTCAAAACAATGCGTCCAGAGTTAATTCTGATCAGTGCCGGATTTGACGCCCACCGGCTTGATCCGATTGGTTCCCTCGGGTTGGAAACAGAAGATTTTCAAACATTAACCGAACGTGTCGTTGAAGCGGCCAACGCCGAATGCCAAGGGAAAATTGTCAGTGTTCTGGAAGGAGGATACCACCCAGACGCCCTCGCCGAATCCGTCCTGATTCACCTGCGGACGCTGGAGCGAATGTAGCATCCATCTGCGCGATCCTGCCCCTGGACTCAATCAGTCAACTCACGCATTCAACACGAGCAAACTCTGCACTCAAAAGGCATGGTCGACTTCGAGGTCAGGCGTTACAGTCCAACAAAGGCCAATCCTGTTGAATCAGATGAACCAGAACTTGCGTTCCAGACGGGCCAGCAGCAGATTCGCAGAAACCGGCACAATGGCAGACCGCCATTCTAAATTCGAGATCATCTGGAAGGATTCATTGCAGCAATGAGCAGCACCACCAATCAAAAATATGCCATCACCTGGGATCTGGAATCATTGTATCCCCGGCCGGACACCCCTGAGTTCAAGAAGCTGATCGACGAGTTCAAAGTCGATCTCTCGAAACTCGCTGCTCAGTCTGAAACGCTGCCAGTCCCTTCAAAAGAAAACGCCAAAGTCTGGGGCGATTTTCTGGAGCAGGTCGAACGGCTGTTTGCTTACTCCTGCGACCTCGGCGCCTTCGTCGGGTGCTATTCTGCCGCAGACTCAGAGAACAAAGCGTACATGCAGGTCGAGGCGGTTCTGGGGGCAACTGGCCCGGAACGCAATCAGGTTTTCACAAATCTGGAACTTGCTTTCCGCGAAGTGACCGACGAGCAACTCAAAGACTTCTCAGAAGGTGATCCTCGCCTTGAGAAGGTGCTCTTCTTCCTGCAGGACTCGCGCGCGAATGCGCAGTTCCGGTTGCCTAAAGATCTGGAGATGCTTTCTGCCGAACTCGGAGTCGACGGAATTCATGCCTGGGGTCGCCTGTATGATCGCGTTTCCGGAGAATTGAAAGTCGAACTGATGGAGAAGGGCGAAATCGTTCGCAAATCTCCTGGGCAGGTTCGTCTGGACGTGCTGGATCGAAACACGCGAATCAACAACTTCCATGCGATTGAGAAAGCATGGAAGAAAGTCGCCGACACGTGTGCGGACAGCCTGAACCACATCGCCGGAACCAGACTTGCCCGTTACAAGCGCCTGAAGACAAAAGATCATCTGGATGCCCCGCTGCGGTTCAACCGCATGCAGCGCCAGACTCTGGACACAATGTGGGATGTCATTTCCAAAAGAAAACATGTCCTGCTGAAGTTCTTCGAGCGGAAAGCCCAACTGCTGGGAATCGACAAGCTCGCGTGGTACGACCAGCTTGCACCATTGCCTCAAGCAGCATCGTCCGGAGCCGGTGACACCCTGACCTGGGACACCGCCTGCGACACGATCATCGATTCGTTCGATGAGTTCAGCAACGAACTCGGCGACTTTGCTCGCATGGCAATGACCGATCGCTGGGTCGAAGCCGAAGACCGCAGCGGCAAACGTCAGGGAGGATTCTGCACAGGTCTCCCAGTTCGCAAGCAGTCTCGCATCTTCATGACCTACACTGGCAGCGCAGACAGCATGTCAACGCTCGCCCACGAACTGGGACATGCTTACCACTCACACGTCCTGAGACAGCAGCCTTACCTGCTTCAGGATTACCCAATGAATCTTGCTGAAACCGCATCCACATTTGCGGAAGCGATTCTGGGTGGAAAGCGACTGGCAAACGCCTCGTCAGCCGGACAGAAGCTCGGAATTCTCAACAATATGTTGACCGATTCCGTCGCGTTCCTGATGAACATTCACGCGAGATTCATTTTTGAAAACCAGTTCCACAAAGAACGGGCCGAAGCAGAACTCACATCGGATCGTCTGACTGAGATCATGCTTGCCGCTCAGAAAGAAGCGTATTGCGACGCGTTCAGTGAGTGGTCAAATGCCTTCTGGATTTCAAAGCTCCACTTCTACATTTCCGGACTGCCGTTCTACAACTTCCCGTACACGTTCGGGTACTTGCTCTCATTGGGGTTGTACTCAACCGCTGGTGAGTTCGGTGACAGCTTCCCTGCGAAGTATCGCGAACTGTTGCTGGCAACCGGCAGCATGAATGCAGAAGAAGCCGTTAAGAGCACGCTGGGATATGACCTGACCCAGCCTGACTTCTGGAATCGCAGTATTGACGTCATCGATCGAAATGTCGCCGACTTCCTGGCGACAAGCGAAGAATTTGTGAAGTAAGCCAGTCAGATCTGCCTGCTCGCATATCGCCGTCTCATCCTGCTGATGTGACGGCGATTTTCATTTTCGAGCTGTTACTGAGCTAGAGCAGTTTGCTCTACCGAGTGCCCGCGCAGCGGCCGTTT
>JBEBTF010000074.1:0-17956 GCA_040393865.1 Planctomicrobium piriforme
TAGAACACAGCGAATGTGTTAAATCGATCGACTCTGAAGCTCAAAGCACCAGCAATCTAAAATGGAAAAGCCCTTCGGTCATGTTTGGCCGAAGGGCTTTTCTCGTTCTTGAAAGCTCTGCCGTACGTGCAACTCCAGAGCGGTCTCATAATGGGATCGCGCGACTGGCACGCGGCATTCAGCGTTTCTCCGATTGGGAAGGCTGCTGCGCGGCTATCGGATAGACCGATAAGGTCTAGTTTGCCACACCAAGGGTAGGGCGAAGTACAGGAGTGGAGTCAGCTTCGATTGTCCCGATAATTGGAGCCTCGTACATGGCTTCCTGAAGTTTATCCATCAGGATTTTCTGAGTGTACTGGCCTCGCAGTGCGATGATTTTGCTGTCTTTCCCCGGTGGAATGATGATCGTCAGTGGAACGCTATCCTGACCGAACTGACGAAGGTACTTGAGGATCTCTGGGTTCTCTTTTGTGAAGTCGGCCATCATTGGGACGAAGCCGTTCTTCTTTACAAACTGAATCGTCTCTTCCCGATCCAGTGCGATCTTCTCATTGATTTTGCAGATCACACACCAGTTTGCGGTGAAGTCGATCAGCATTGGCTTGCCCTGCTTCCGCAGTTCGACAAGCTGCTCCTCAGTGAACGGCTGCCATGGCATCCGATGTGCCTGAGCATCGTTCTCACTTCCCGGCCGAAACTCCTGCATCATCCACAGACCGCTTAAAAAGACCGGAACCGCGGTCACAGTCGCAAGGAGGTAGCCTTTCATTCGCTTTGCGAACGCATCTGTCGGCGAACTCAGGTTGGCACACATCCAGACAAACAAGGCCAGCGCCAGCAACAGCACCAGAACCGGGACGCGCCATTCCATTTCAACAGACAGAAGCAACCAGATTACCGTGCCCATCATGACGAACCCGGTAAACTGCTTGAACCCGACCATCCAGTTTCCTGGACGAGGAAGCCAGTTGACCAAAACAGGAAACACACCGGTCAACAGGAACGGGAACGCCATTCCCAATCCCATCAACCCGAACATCCCAAAGACAACGGCCGGAGGCTGCCCCAGACTCCATGTGAAAACAGGTGCGACAAACGGGCCGATACAAGGAGTTCCCAGCAACGTGGCAACAGTCCCTGTCACAAAGGCTCCTGAATAGCCTTCATTGTGATGGTGAGCACTTGGAATGATTCCGGGAACCGGCAGTTCAAACACACCAAACAGGCTGAGTCCCATCGTAAAGACAACACAGCTCATCACGATCATGAATGTGGTGTTCTGGAACACCGAACTCAATGACTGGCCAAGCAGAACCGACAACACGGCAAAGACCAGGAACACAATCATGACACCAGCGGTATAAGCCAGATTCAGCCCAATAATGCGCATCCGGCTTTCACCAGCCTGTTGCACAAAGCTGATAATCTTGATCGCCAGAACCGGCAACACACACGGGAGAATGTTCATCAGCAATCCAGCGAAGAAAGCCGTCAACATTGCTCCAAACAATGTTGTGTCTGTTCCGCTGGACTCAATCGCCAGACCGCTTCCCAGATCTCCAGCACTCGCTGTGGCGGAAACGCCTTTTCCAGACGACGTCAGCTGTACATCCACAAACGACTTTGAAATCGGGACAGCTCCCAACAACGTTTCCTGCTGAGCTGACCCTAATGAGTAGTTGACGGATCTTGGGGGAAGGCAGGCTGACTCCGCTTCGCAGACCTGATATCGGATCGAACCGGAAACTCCGTACGGAGCGTTCTCAACGACCTCGAATTGCTGCTTCCATGTCACCTGATTTTCATGAGCGTTCGAGCGACGAACTCCGTCCGGCAGCGTCGTGCTGTGCACCTGAGGCAGCGGGACGGAGACCGTCGAACCAATTGCTTTCAGGTTCTCAGGTTCAAACTTGATCTGGGTGGGATTCTCAATCTGGGTCTCGTCAATTCGTTCCAACCCATAGGTCGACCAGTTCGGATTCAAGGTCATCGTGACCGCCAAGGTCACAATCTCACCAACCTTGGCATCCTTCGGAGACAACTCAAACTGCAACTTGACGGGGCTTTTTCTGGCCGATGCCCCTTTCCCGGCAGGAACGATTTCATAACCGTACGCGAGCGAGGACACCGGCTCGGTTGTGGACTCGCTGGGCACCGAGGCTTCAGCAGCATCTGATGCCTTCATTGACGGTGCAGCGACTGAGTCGGCAGAAGTTGATCGGCTCGGCAGTGACAAACGGGAAGAGAGATCAAACGGAGCGGCCGGCGCAGACTTTTCCGGCGCCGGTGATTTTGAAACCGAGTCCTGAGACTGAGCTTCCCCCTGAATGTCTTCTCGACGCGGAGCGACAACCTTGGCTGTAAAGTCAGCGGATTGCGGGCGGCAGGCGTTCTTATCGCAGTACAGGAAATTGATTGTTCCCTTGACCGTCAAACTGCTCAGATTGGTTCCGGCAGGAACAGTGAAGCGGCGTGAGAAGATGACCGTTCCAAAGATCTTTTCAACTTCCATTCCGAAGTTGTCATCAAACTCTTTTTTCGGTGGGGGATTAATCCCGTAAGCAGCATCAACCGGCTTCCAGCCTGCCGCCTCGATTTCAATTGTCGTTGGCTTCGGGAAATCCGCCTGAGAATACGAGTTTGCCCCAGCTGGAATGACAAGTTTGACCTGAAGCTGGACGACACCAGGCTGCCCGGCCGGCACCAAAACCGCCGAGACCTCCGGCTTGTTGGAAGCCTGAAATTGTCCGGCAGGTTCTTTCAGTTGAAAGAGATTTGAACCAAAGTCCTGCGCCAAGACTGATGGCACCATCAGAAATACGGTGCAGAGACTGTAAAGCACAAAACGCATAACTTCATATCCTTTGAGAACGTCGCTTCAACGGATCATTGGTTTCCAGTGCTGTTCAGGCAATGAAAGAGAAAAACTCCTTCACAAAACTCTGCCTGACGTTGCCACCATCGGTCCCAAGTGATCAAGGCTGAAATGCCGACGAATACCTTCCATAACGTGGCGGATTGTATTCCATCATCGACCGGGAGGCGATACTGGCTTTGGCGCCCTGGTAAAAAGGCATATCCGACAGCGAGACTCCTGACAACGCAAATCCTCTAATACGATCAATTCTGCGCCGAATGACTCGGGTATTCCATTATTGGCTACTCGACGAAATCTGGATGCCAGAACCTGCAAAAAGAACTCATAAAATCAACCATCGCTGATATCTACATCGCTCAATTTTGCTGCAACGGACCACGTTCTTCATTCACTTTTCGCAGAAATGCCTGAAATTCAGCGTGTGCCCGGAGTTGCCCAGCCAAATCGGCAGTCACTCCACGAGGGTCCGGGTCCTGACAAATCGCGCTGCTTACGGCGACTCGGGTGGCTCCGGCTTGCAGGACACTTTTTAAATTCCCTTGATGGATTCCACCGATCGGAAACCAAGGTAACGAAAAATTAAGGGATACATGTTGAACATAGTCCAACCCGGCAAACTCTGAAAACACTTTGGTGCGAGACTGGAAAACCGGACCGACTCCAAAATAATCCGCCCCATCAAACAATGCCTGACGGGCTTGCTCTGGCTCGTGCGTTGAAACTCCAATAATTCCGGTTCCCCCCAATAGGCGGCGGGCCGACACCACATCCAGATCGTCCTGCCCGAGGTGAACCCCATCCGCGCCGACGGCAGCTGCAACGTCTGCCCGATCGTTCATAATGAACAGAGCACCAGCCTGATTCGTCCATTCACGCACCTGCTTGCCATATCGCATCAGATCGCGAACACTCATGTCCTTCTCGCGAATCTGAACGACATCGACTCCTTTCTCCAGAGAATTGCGAATCACGATCTCTGGGGAATAACGGCAGTTTGCGGCTGTCACGAGCAGATAGAGACGGCACTTTTCGAGGCGATGACGATTCGACAGAATCGTCTCCATTGCTTTCTCAACGGTGTAAATCTTGTAACGGCACTCAGAGATAGAGGACGCAACTTCGGAGTCGATCAGCTTTCCGTACTCTTCCAAACTTCTCAGAGATTCCTCAATCCTTTTGAAGTTGGCACGAATCACATCAACAAGCGACTCGCGGGAACGTTCGGTCGCCAGGGTTCCGAGCGGCCCAACATCGCCCAGACTGTCTCGAGACGGAACCCAGCGTTCCTGACCGATATGCCTCAATGCCTGAGTCAGTCGATGCCGAATTTGCTTGAGTTCGCGCTGAAGAGTCGCATCGTCGAGATGAAAACGGACATAGTCTTCAACGACCCGTAACCCTTCACGACAGCGATTTGCACTTGCATCCATGATCCTTGCAAGTGCCGCAGCGTCCATCGCTCCCTGTTCGACAGGACGAATCTGACCGATCTCAACTCCCGCCACACTCAGATTCGGGGAAGGCGATGTAAACTTTCGGAGAATCTCTTCAAAGTAAAGCTCAAACCCGTTCAACCATTCCGCAACAACGGGTTCATTATTCACGACCGCTAACAGCAGATGCTCGGTCCCAGTGATACCGTCTTCTGCATGTTCAATGGCAAACGCATCCGCTCGTCGCAACAGAGCGCGTTGCCATTCCATGTAATTCACAGTCGGCACTGCTGCAATCTGCTCAATCCGGGACTGCAGTGTCGCTTCACTGATCGACACTGATCTCAACAATTCGGCCGCATGCCCTTCGTCATCCAACAAATTCGACAACAGACGAAAGCTCAACGTTACCGGAGAAACATCACCGGTCACCTCTCCCTTTAATCGAATGAGAGTACGTTCGGCAGCGGCAGTAAGGTGAAGAAATGCCATTCAATCCGCAGGGCAATGGCCCTTGGCTCCAAAATGAAAACGACCTCGACCAGTCAGGCCGATCAAAGTGCAGAGAACTGCAACTCTGTTATTGTAAAAAAGAGAGACCGCGAAGGGCAGGCTGCATACACCCACCTCTCCACGGTCTGCAATCTTTCACACATCCTGACGCTCAAGCTCAGACTGCTAGAGCACTTCTAGAAATCATGTGTCGAATCTGGCACGCGGGATTCAATGTTTCTCCTATTGAGAACGCTGCTGCGCGGCCACATGATAGACCGATACGGTCTAGCGAACAGCCCGATCAAGGAGGTTCTTGGTGATACGCTGAACACGTGGGTCCGGGCCGTGCGGACGACTCCAGTGAGACCAAGGCAGAACGTGTCCCGGCGGGTGGCTCATCCCTTGTGCCCAGAAGATTGTTGCCGCGTTGAACACATAGTTCCCCTTGGGACCATCATAGATCGTGGCAGTCCATTCACGCGGATTCACCCCACCGTTCCATGCCGTTCCCGTTGCGACAACTTCCAATCCAGGCAGGTCAGATGGATCACCGTGATACTCCCAGCCAATCAAACCAGGAATTTTATCGCCAGCCTTAACGCCGGTTCCCTCAAAGATCCAGTGCTCCGGCTTGCTGACGATCCAGTCGCCCCCACCGTTCACAGGGCGAACATTGCACGCCCCCATCAACAGACCTTCATCCGGTCCATGATGCGGGTATGGACCAAACAGCTTGGCACGTTCCTGAGCATGTTCCCGGTCACCCCCATATGGACCTCCCCGGAAGATGATCCGGTTCTCAACTCCATTGGAGCCCGCCCGAAACGGTGTGACCCAGCAGACTGAGTTGCCGGAGAGGAACAACAGGTTGACACCTTCGTCCCGCATTTTGGTGACGCTGTCGTACTGTCGAATGTCCCAGTACTCATCGTGCCCGACACTGATAAAGGCCTTAGCCTTGAGACCCAGCTCAGGGGTGATCATGTCGCAGTTGCAGCAATAGGTCACATCGTAACCTTGCTGTTCCAGCCAGAAGGCCAGCGGGAATTCAAACGGAAGGAACTCACCTGATCCGACTGTGAGTGGATCGTTCACCACTCCCTGATGCTGAGCTTCCCGACCATATGGACGATCAAAGCTGACATCGGCCCAGGGGCCCTGTACCCCTTTCGGGTGAGTATAAAGAGAATACTTGTTTGGCCAGACGTTATAGGCCTGCCATGTATTGTCTGAGCACTGGAACAGAATCTCTGAAGGGCGATTTTCGCGAACGACGAAAACGATGTAACTCTGCCAGTAAGACTCGACGCCTTCCGGAATCGTGGTCATTCGCCCGAGGTAGACACCGCTGACCCAATCCTCTGGGATCTTAAATTTTACCGTTGAGTCCCACTTGCATTCGTGGATCAACTTCTCGCCGGGCTCCGGTGTCGCCTGTTCTTTTCCCTGAATCCCGTTGATGGTCTTCACCAGGCGAGCACCGCGCCCGTCGTAATACCCCATACGGAAGATCTCGAGATCAAACTTTCGAACAGGCTTTGTTGAAACATAAATCTCAACTTCGTCACCAGGCTCATAGCTTTGCCTTGAACAGAATCCTTCAATCCAGGGCGAACGGAATCCGGCACTGTCCACACGAACGCGAGTCAACTGCCAGTCGACAGCTCCTTCTTTCTTGTTCTCCTCAATAATGCGATTCGTTTTTGCTTCAGTGGAACTTCCACCAGCAGCCTGAGCCTTCGAATCAACCGCCGCACCGATTGCCGTGTGCAGGGCTCCTGCCGCGACCGCCGTTTTCAGGAAGTCACGACGGGGGAGTGAATTGTCTGGTGGGTTCGACATGGGGCTATTCCTTGAAGCGGTGACAGGCAGACAGCAAGATCAGGGTTCTCAACAAACAACGACGTCCAACTACTTAGTGTGTTTCAAAACAGTGTCGATCAACTCATAGGATTTCTCACGCATTTCAACAGGGAAGTCATGTTCCACGTCGGGATGGACAACTTCCAGATTCTGGGGAACGCCATACAGCTGAAACACTGGACGAGCCGCAGCGACAACTTCATCAACACTGTCATGTTTGAAATTGGAATCTCGAAGAGGTGCCACAATCAGCACCCGACGTGGAGCCAATGCTCCAACGAGCTCATGAAAGTCATAAGGAATCTCGTTCAGACGTCCTTTGTATTGGGCCAGTCGCGGAATGTATCGTTCTTGCGTCCAGCCCTTTCCCGGTTCCCAGACAGCAGGATTCCCACTCATATAGTGGACGTAAGAATCGAGCCCACAGCAGGAGACCACCGCTTTAATACGATCATCAAAGACGGCGGTATAAACAGAGTTATGCCCCCCGAGTGAATGTCCGATAGCGGCATAGCTTCCCGACTGCACGTATGGCAACGAATCCAAAAGATCGAGCCCTCGTTTGTTGTCCCAGATTGCCTTCATCGAGCCGCTTTTCCAGCCGAGCGTCTTCAAGTCTGGTGCATAAATTCCGAGGTGAGGATAATTCGGTGCAAGCACGACATAGCCACGCTCCGCCAGTTCTTCTCCATACTGCCGGTTCCGCTTTGCCCCCATCCCGACCATTTCATTGGGGCCCTGATTGTGTGTCGGGTGCAGGCAGAGCACCGCAGGAACCTTGACAGACGGGTTCTCAATGACCGATTTCGGAATTAGCAGATAGCCGGGGACGCGTCCTCCTGGTTCAGACTGATAGGTGATCTTACGACGAACAAACTTCCCGGCATCGACTTCCTCGATGACCTGCAAATCGAGCGGACACCGCTTCTCGTCACCGGGCAGTGGCCCCATGACTGCTTGCATATTGGCGAGAACTTCTTGCCGACGTTGCTCCCAGTCCTTCTTTGATTTAACAGGAACGACATCGCCACCGCCGTTGTGATACAGCATCAAATTCTGCTGTGGCAAAACACGGACAGGCAACGCTTTTCCAGCGTCATCCTCTGCGGAAACGACGGGCACCGCACTCAGGAATGCCATTGCCGCAGTCGCCACCGCAGTGAATGAGTGCGAAAGCAACCGGCGTCCTGTTGAATTCCCTTTGGAATCACAACCGCATTGATCTGTCTTCCATTCCATCGATGCACCAGTTTCTTCGTCACAAAGAATGTCACTCGCTCCAACACAATCAGAACGCAGAGCAAATTTGAATCAGCGTCATTGCCGCAGACAGTGGGAATTCACAGGGGAAAATCAAATCCTGCGTCGAGTGCGGTTACGCATTTGCAACGCTGGAAATTGATTGGCTGGGGTCCATTTGCAAGGCTGTCAGGCCGAGCATGAATCAAAGTCTACCGATCCAAGAAAAGAAGAGCAAATCGCACGAGATATCCGGAGTCCAAGATTCTCAGGACGATCCAGAGAGTGAAAGGCCCAGACCAGGGCAGGGGGAGCGAA
Organism: Planctomicrobium piriforme; assembly: GCA_040393865.1. Lineage (GTDB taxonomy): Bacteria > Planctomycetota > Planctomycetia > Planctomycetales > Planctomycetaceae > Planctomicrobium > Planctomicrobium piriforme_A. The sequence continues at coordinate 8,227 of JBEBTF010000074.1, forward strand.
CTTACTCTCCAATGATTTTCACAAGCACACGTTTTCGACGCTTTCCATCGAACTCGTAGTAGAACAGATGTTCCCAGGGACCAAGGTGCAACTGCCCATTTGTGATTGCCACGACAACTTCACGCCCCATGATCTGACGTTTCAGATGGGCATCGGCATTGTCTTCCCCGGTGCGATTATGGTGATACCGACTGCTGGAAGGATCGAACGGGGCCAACTCCTCAAGCCACAAATCATAATCGTGGTGTAAACCAGACTCGTTGTCGTTAATGAACACACTCGCAGTAATGTGCATGGCGTTCACAAGCACGAGGCCGTCCTGCACACCGCTTTCAGCAACCAGACGCTCAACCTCATTGTGAATTGAAACAATCGCCCGACGTTGCGGGACATTCATCCAGAGTTCTTTGGTCAATGACTTCATTACGATTCCTCTGAATTGATGCCTCGGTTACTGATCGCACGGCCAGCCTGATCCGCAATCACGTACCAGCAGGAACCGGGGAATCTGGAGCAGCATCCACCGCAGGCAACGGAGTTGGAGAAGCAGGAGTTGGCGACACTGGAACAGGTGCTACCGGAGCAGGTGAGGCAGGGGCAGTTGGAGATGAAGCCGGAACTGGCATCGGTGCCGAATTTTGTCCGGCTGGCGCTGTCGCTGGCATCCCCTGTCCGTCTGAGTTTGCTCCCTCAACTGGTGTTTGTGTAGCCGCACCCACTGGTTCAGCCGGTGATTCTGCTGCTTCGTTCTCTTCAACGACAGGAGGCTGACCGATCGAGAGAATCAGTTTCTCAACCCAACGGGGTAACCGGTTCGCGCTTTCAATATCCGTCTGCGCATCGAGCGTTCCTGGCTCATCCATCCACCGTGTCGAATCGACCCGCAGTGAGAGAAGGACCTGACCAGAATTCCCCTGAAAGACTCCCTCGACCAGATGAAACAACTCGTTCGTGCGAACATCGCGAGCGATATCAAAGGTGAATGTGACCGATTCCCCTGCAAGCTCAAAGACCTGCTTGCGTGTTCGCTGCTTGTCGATCACAAGCATTGTTCCACTTGATCCCTCTTCCAGCAGCGTCTCACGAATATGCTGTCTTACACTGTCATCGTTCGGAAGACGGGAATTCACCTCGACCAGCGATAGCACACCGTCTCCCACCAGACGTTCGTAATAGACTCCTCGCAATCGCATCACAAAAGCAATGTTCCACTCGATTGTGCCCCGCGGAACAAAGGTCTCCGGGATAGAAATCGAAACCATCTGCTCCACTAACTGGTGGACTCGCTCCGGATTTTGACTCGTAATTGGGCGAAACCACCAGACGCCGATCCCACAGAGACAACTGCTTGCCACAAGAAGCAATGGCAGCAACCCCATCAAAAAAATAACGACGGGGTGCCAGCGTTTGGAACGGTTCTCCACAGGGATCGCCGCCCTCATCTTTTCACTGGGAGTCAAATCTTTGGGCGAATTCATTCCACTGCAACATTAGAGACCGATGCGACCAACACAAAAACCATCTCCTGCATCCTAACGCAAAGAGTGCCAATTCCTCCACCATGCTTTGTCACCGTCCGGCCAGGACGCCGCAAACGAAATGGAGAACAGTGACGCACAGGCACAAAAAAGCACCTGTTCCACTTTTCAGCAGAACAGGTGCAAATATGAAGACAACAACTTGATCACAGCGAGACCGATCCGGTCTGGCATGCGAGTTCTGGACAGTTTTCTCTACTTGAGAGCAATCTGCAACCAGCCGCCTTCAGCAGACACGTTGACCAGTTCCAATCGAACGATCTTGCCTTCTCTCTTCACTTCAAAGTCGTTTTTGAAGGTCAACTCAGGCAGAGCCGACTGGATCTTGCGACGCATAATCTGGGCACGAGCAACCTGAGCAGCGACATTCGGTGGACGAACAACTGGCTTCACACCGACGTTACCGCGAGTCAGAACGACTTTGTTATTGGCCAAACTTGGAGTAAATGGCACAGTGATAATCTGTGTTGGAATTTCTTCCCCATTTTCTCGCTTCAGACCAGCGCGGATCTGAACGGTGACAACGCCGTTTTCGACGATGAAGCGAACCGCATCTTCCTTGTCAAAGACGAGGATGTTGGACTGCAATTCTGCGTCGGTTTCGGCGTTCTCAGGCTTCTTCAAAGTCACAGAACGACCAAGAAGGTCAGTCAGGCTCTTGCTCAACTCTTCGCGGGCCTGATCTTCTGTCAGTTCTTTTCCATTCAGCCCAAGGCGATCAAACGAGTGAGTCAGAAGACTTTCGTGGATCTGAGCAACCATTCCATTTGCAGGGACACTTGTGATTGGGAATGGGGCTGAACCAGCGATTTCTCGTGAGTTCATCACTCGGCCGTACACCATCAACTCGTTGTCAGTGGTGCTGAGCGAGAGAACGTCTGGATAAAGATCGAACTTACGCAGGCGTGCATAGGTTTTATCTTCGAGATCACGGGTAGCCTTGGCCAGCTGTGTATTGGCCTCTTTGTCCAGTTCAGCACTCACCTGTTGACGAATACGCTGTGTTGTCGATGCGTTTGCTTGTGGCATACGCTCACTGGCTTCACGCATCGCCACATTGTCAGCGATTCGGCCAAAGATCGGCATGCCGCTATATCTGGTTGATACAGAGACCGGCTGGTTGTTGGCAGCAGCACTGACCATCGCTGAACCTGACGTAAACGATTTGCCGTCAAAGTTCACGCGTTTTGATGCAGAGAAGGAATGAGTCCCGACGGTTCCCACAGTTGCCTGGCTGGTGTAACCATTGGCTCGTGAGGTCACAACACCTGACAGGGTCAACTGGAATGAAGCAGACAGTGAGTTCGGAACCAGATTCAGGCGAGAAGTCACTCGAGTACACTGGTAACCACGAATATTCGCTTCTGAAGTGCGTTCGTTGATCAGACTGTTCTCAAGGCGAGTTTCCTGAAACAGACGGTTGATCATTCCTTCAGTCACAACGAGACGAAGATTGTAGTTCGTATAGTGACGGCTCAAGACATTCGCAAAGCGATCCCCGCCATCTGGTGACTTCGAACGAATCTCTTCCAGCAGCTTGCGGATTTCCCCTTCGAGTGCGAGGGTCGGTTGGCTGCGGTATTCAGCGAGAACACTGAACAACTTTGCGTAAGATTCACGCAAGGCTGCAGAATCAAACGCAACTGGATCGCTGGATGCTTTCAGAGCTCCGTCAAGAGCCTTTTCAAGCTGAATGAAAGAGTCACGGTTCAAGAACTCTTGAACAGCAGGTGAATAGCCAGATTTGCTTTCCATCTTTGTCTTTACGGCGGTCACGACAGGAAACACCTGTGCGGAATCCGGTGTCAGGCTGGACAGAGCAGCAACATTCGCCCAGTCCTGCCAGTCTTTTCCATTGCGAAACCCGCGAAGGTCGCTCTGCAGGTTGGCAGATGCGGTTCGCACCTGAGCCAAGGCTGGAGTCAGACGTGCTTTCTGAGCATCGACTTCGCTTTGAGTCAAAGAGTTCAACACTGCATCTGCAATGTGCACTTCTGGCTCAAGACGGCTGTAAAGCTTTGTCAGCTGTGGAAAGATCGAGCGATAGCGATTGTCTGCCAAAGCTTTCTTCAGGGTCGCGACTTTCACTTTCAGACGGCCCAATTCAGCCTGCTGAGCTTCCAGAGTCGCGTGATCTCCCTCGTACCAACTCTTTACCAGATCGCCAGTTTCAATTGTCCAACTCTTCCAGGACTGGTCGATCGAATCGGCCAGTTCCTTGAAATCGTCTTCGGTAAGCCCGGAGGGAGCAGCTGTTGCCAGCAGACCGTTCAAACCGACAGGCGGTTTTGCGGCGTCATCTCCCCACGTTTTGGTCGCTGCCCACATGGACAGACAGCTGCAGACTATCGTCCAGGTCCATTTATACTGACGAGCATTCCCGTTTCGCATTGTCACTCCGTGATCGATTTGCGCCTTAAACTGTGGACAGCCCAAAAGCGTGATCGCTATCCACTTTATCGGCATATTGACGAGCCCCAGACTGGTTTGAATCCACGAGACGGTTACCTAACAACCGTACCCCGAGGAATCCCTTCTGTGACCGTTACAGTCTTCTGTGCCACTCTATTCTAGTTATTCCCCGTATTCAAACTCGATCACCGATCGAACCCAAAAGATTTCCAGCAAAAATTGCCGAACAGGGATTCGACTTTACGTGATTTTATTTTTTTTGTTATTACCCTCTTGTGGAAACACGCTTTTTCCGCATGCGCGGCGTGAAACGTAAAAATGTGTTGCGAGCATTGTTGGAATCATCCTCTGAATGCCAGTGAAGCAAACAGGGCCAGAAGTTCCATCCCTCGCAACGACATGAGCTGACTGTCGGCGATATTGATTTTGTCAATGACTCTCAGCCGGACAATTGCCTGTCTGGTTGTGGGGAAAGGACTTCCCAGATGCAGAACCTGTTCTTAAAAGTCGGCGTGTTGTTGGCCGTCATTAGTGGTAGCTGCGTAGTTGTCTGGAAAGCGCACGAGGGGCTGCAATCTGCCGCCACCAATCTTGATGTCGACAGTTTTGTGAAGGTTGCTTCACCGGAAGCCGCCTCCAAACCACAGACAGTCAAGTTGAAATCCGACAAGAACGAATCGTCGCATTATGCGTTCCAGAAGGTCCCGGCAAAGGCACCTGCATCCAAGACTTCTTCAGAAGAACTGGAACCAACACTCGCAACAGCGCCACCATCGCAACCCGCATCCCGAGATCTGTTCTCAGGCGGTTCGATGGAATCGATGGCAGAAGAACCGACTCCGACTCTCGCAGCTGCAAAAAAGCCTGCTGAGTCAGACTCTGCAGCATTACCACAGCTTTTTGCTGATGATCCACTGGCAGACAAAGAGAAAGCCCCTTCACAACCATTAATGGCTTCGAATACTCGGGCAATGCCTCAGAGTGAAGAGCCAGCCGCGCTTCCACAAGCCCCTGCTGATGCATCAACAATGCCTGTTCAGCCAGAAGAGCAGGACAGCAAACCATCATCGGACTTTGCAGAAACATTGTCGCTGCTCAACCGTGAGACCTCGTCAACTGAAATGGCGAAGTCATCAACAACTATTGAGACAACAGAAATTCCTTCGCAGAACTCTGGAGAACTTTCCAAACCAGAGATCGCTTCCAACAAAGCAGAGAAGACACCAACAGCATCTGAAATGCCAGGCAAAGAAATGCCCGCTGCAGATCCGTTCGGCTTCCCTGCCGCGATGAGCGCTCCTGCACAAGCTCCAGAACGCGAACTTCCATCGCTTCCAGATCCAGAGCCACTCATGGCAGGGGCTCCTTCAGATTCTGCCTTGCCAGCTGCTACTCCAACTTCCGCAGAGATGAAGACTCAGGCTGAAGAGCAGTTGCCGGTTGCAGCCCTGTCTGCAAACACAACTCAGAATGAAGAAAAGGCTGACGCGAAAGAACCTGCGACATTGCCTGTCATGCCTATAACTGCTGAGCCATTGCCGACAAAGGCAATGAGTGCTCCTGCCGATTTCCCGAAAGAGAAAGAGGAGTTGGAACCAGTTCCGACTCTGGCAGTCAAAGAGCCGGCAGTCAAAGAATTGCCCCAAACAGAACTGCCTGTGAATTCAAAGATGCCACTGGCGTTCCCAGAAAAACCGGAACTCCTTCCAGCAACTTCCCCAGGAGCACCAGCTCAGTCCGAGCTTTCACAGCCTGCTGAACTGGAACCGACACTCGCATTGCCAAAACCGGTCATGCCAACTCAGGAGATTCTGCCTGTCGCTGGGATCGAGTCAAAGCAGGGCGACATCTCCAATGCCGGGGGGATGACAGCGACTGAAGAGCCACGTCCTTTCCTGGCGACAGAACCATCATCCGCGTTGCGACGTCGGAATGCGACTCCACAGGCACTGCCGGCAGCGGGTGACTTCCCAGCGAACCCGCTTACCCGTTCAGAAGTTACTCCTGAACCGAAGGCAATGGAGCTCCCGACGCTTGAACCGCAGACTGAAGTGCTGCCAACTCTCGGGGGGGCAATGAACCCCACCCCGGTACAACCAGCAGCAGTGCAGCCAGTTCCTGCACAACTGACTCCAACGCCACTCGCCACACTGCCGGCGCAGGCTGTGACACCGGCGAAGGCTTCATCCGGCTCAGATCCGTTCGCACTACAAGCATCCCCCGTCCCTGCTGAAATGCCACCGCTTCCACCAACAAGCCTGGCCTCTTCGCCAGAAATGCCAGCGCTTCCATCCGCTGCTCCCAAAACAGAGGAAGTTCTTCCGGAACTGCCGAGCACCAACCCTCAACCTGCAATGACTCCGCCTGCAGCACCAGCATCCGTGCTGCCAGAGATCAGCAAGCCATCCAATACTCCAGCATTGCCTCCCGCAATGCCGTCAGCGCTGCCATCTGCACTGCCGACTCCAAGTGCACTTCCGGCCATTCCACCATCAACAGGCGTGAAGGAACCTGACAGCAAACCGCTTCCAAGTCTCGGAGGACTTGAACTCGGACTCCCTGCTGCGAACCCAGCACCGGCAGCCACGCCGGCACCACTGCGCAATCCAGCTCCTTCCATGTCACCGGCTCCAGCTGCACTTCCAGCTCAACCTCAAACACCAAACAGCCTGTTGGGCTCAGCTCTTCCAGAGAAGAATTCTGAGATGGGATTGCAGTCACCTGAACTGAAGATTGAGAAAGTTGCTCCTCCGGAAGCGGTCATTGGTGAACCGGTTGTCTATGCAATCGTAATCCGAAACGTTGGCGGCAGCCCAGCACGTGATGTCATCGTTGAAGACCGTATTCCCAAAGGAACCCAACTTGAGGGAACCATCCCTCAAGCGTACCTCAACGACGGCAAACTGAGCTGGCAACTCGACACCATCGCTCCCGGCGAAGAACGTAAGATTCAACTGAAAGTGACTCCGCTGGAATCTGGCCAGATCGGGAGCGTTGCAACGGTCTCTTTCGCTGCGTCCGTTTCAGCAAGCATCAACGTCACCGCTCCAAAGCTCTCGATTGAAATGGTCACTCCCAACGAAGCAGCTTTGGGGGAACACGTCACAATTCAATTCAAACTGCGAAATCAAGGGCAGGGGGTTGCCAAGAATGTTTACCTGCGGACGATTCTCCCAGCAGGGCTGAAGCACCCCGGTGGAAACGACCTTGAATACGAAGCAGGCACTCTGAATTCCGGTGCCGAAAAGATCATCGAGTTGAATGTGACTCCAGAAACAGCTGGAACATTCACACCTGTCGCTCAGGTTTCAATCGACAACAAGACACACGATGAAACTCGTGCAGACATCCACGTCATCAAAGGACGACTGGAACTGACGAGAACCGGTCCAGACAATCGTTTTGTCGGTCGCCCAGCCCAGATGATCACCCGGATCAAGAATAACTCTGACAAGAAGTTGACGAATATCATCATTCAGGAAAAAGTGCCTGTGAATGTCGAACTGGCAACTCTTCCTCGAAGCGGTCGCTGGGACTCGAACACTCGTCTCATTACATGGAATCTTCCGGAATTGCTTCCTGGGGAAACCAGAGAAATGAACTCCTCATTCATTGCCCATACAAGTGGGGATCACGTTGGAACTCTGGTTGCTCAGGACGACGCAGGGAACCGCGTTGAGATCAGCACATCGCTCAAGACCCGTGGGTTTGCCGAGCTGGCTGTTGACATCTCAGCCAATCAACGAACAGTGATTGTCGGCGAACGAGTCTCATTCAAACTGACACTGAAGAACGAAGGATCAGAGCCAGCACGAAGCGTTAAACCTCGATTCGTGCTGCCAGCCGGATTTGAATTCGCCAATGCCCATGGACCAACGGAATACACCCTCCAAGGTCGCACCATTGAATTCAAAACTCTCCCAGAAATTGGTGTTTCCGGGGAACAGACATTCGAAATCGCTGCCATCGCCAATGCACCAGGTTCAGCAAAGCTGACAATGGAACTTGAATCAGCTGACTATACCGAGCCATTGGTTCGCGATCAGCCAATTCGTGTCATCGCAAACTAGACCGTATCGGTCTATCTGGTGGCCGCGCAGCAGCCTTCTCAATAGGAGAAACATTGAATCCCGCGTGCCAGATTCGCTACACGATTTCTAGAAACGCTCTAACCGGTCCAACCGTTCGATAGGGCAAGACCTCAAGAAGTAAAATTAAAGAAGGCAGGCCGAAACATTCAGTTTTCCGCCTGCCTTTATTCGTTATGGCTTCAGCTGGGCCAAAGAAAAAGATGCCGACAGGTCGAGCCATTTCAGCTCCTCGTCGGCACCTCAATCGTTCTCGATCTCGATTCGAGACTACTTTAACAGTCGCAGCTTGTCCCATTCCTTACGACTGGCCTTCATGGAAGCGACGATGTCTTTCGGAACACGTCCATCTTCAAGCAGTGTCCAACCGCTGAACTGAATTCCATTCAACAATTCAAACAGGCGAGCCCAAGGATAATCATTGATTGTCAGGTCATGGATATGAACTGTCGCAATCTTATCCTGGAGGAGTTTGAAGTTGGCATCAAATCCTTGCCCATCCAGATCCTGCTTATTGCAGTTCCAGCAGACACGCGACGCAGGGTGATCGCCAATCTCCATGATCTTGTGCATCACTTCGATATTGCTGGTCAGCCGACCGTGGACTTCCACTCGAATTTCCTGACCATGATCAGCAGCAAACTTTGAGACCTCTAACAGGGCCTTGCCAATCTGCTCAATCGTCTTCTCGGCAGGAACCTCTTTCGGCAAATCATTAGGGCGAACCTTCACCCCTGTGCCGCCGATCTCTTTAGAAAGAAGAATGTACTGCTTCGTCTCTTCGATGTTCTTCTTAAGAACTGCAGGATCGATGGCGTGATATTCACAGGCACTGCCAATCCCCACCGCCTCAACAGGTGAGTCCGCGAATTGTTTCCGAACTTCCGCACGCTGGGCAGGGGTCAGCGTCAATTCGACGCCGTGCTTATGACCAGAGCGAAGTTCGACTCCCTGATAATTCGCTTCGGTGCAATTCTTGATCAGGGTTGGAACATCCCAGTCTTTCCCCCACTGGTAAGTCACAAGCCCCAGTTTCATTTTCCCTGCAGCAGGCTGTGATTCTGCCGCCTGAAGAAACTGGGTTCCTGTCATCGCTGCCAATGCAGCAAAAGAACCTGTCTGAAGAAACGCCCGTCGAGTTTGAGCCATGGTGCCGCCCTTTGAGGAAGGAAGAACAGGCCAGAGCCTTCACTCCGATGCATTCGCGTGAAGTCTCATCAGCCCGGAGCAATGCAATCACCGTGAACGCATCATAAAGGAGATTCGATCAATTTGGGAACTTACACCTCAAGACATTCAGGCCAGGAAACTTGATTACGGCTCATTGAACAGCTGGGAATTTCAAGTTTTCAGGTCAAGTCCCATCAATTCTGCTTTAATGCCCGATAAAATAGGTTAGCGTTAACGTTCTAAAATTTGACTTTCCTCGATATCGCAACGGGTCGGGGAAAATCTCTGAAAGCCAACCAGCGTGAAGGGCCACACAATGAAGGCGAGACGTAGCGGTTTTACATTGATCGAGCTCGTGGCAGTGGCCAATACGATTGCACTATTGATCGCTCTTCTCTTACCAGCAGTGCAACAGAGCAGATCCGCTGCAAGACGTTCGGTTTGCAAAAACAATCTGAAGATGCAGGCCCTCGCAATCCATAACTATCACGACGTGTTTGGAATGTTCCCCTTCGGGAGAGG
>JBEBTF010000075.1:0-17924 GCA_040393865.1 Planctomicrobium piriforme
TTGACTGTGGGCATAGAGGCTCCTTCGACGCAGAATGACGTGATAGAGAAGTTAAAAAACGACGAAAACGAGGGGAACTTGAACGTGATATCTCATGGATATGCTGTAGTGAGATATTAAAGAGTTTTGATCATAAAGCGGACAAGTCGTGAGTGCACTGAGAATTTAGATGAAATACTTTGAAATGCTTGTACAGATAAAAGTTACTCTGGACGTCCTTGTTAAACCCGACGCAAGTTGAGAATGGCAGGCTCTCTGGGCCAAACCTCTATGGTTCAGTCTCCGTGAGTGTTGGCGGAACTTGCGTTTGCACGCATTTGATTCGCATGGGAACTTGTCATCTCAGAATAGTTCGGTTGCTGTGTTGCCTGTTGAGGCAGGCATTTATTCGATCGACACTATTACTAGACGATTGCATCGGATTTGATCTGCTCTATTTGAATTCCACTGGGATTCAACAAGGGGGCATGCTCAATCGTTTTGGGCGTTTATGTTTTTCGTAGGCGTGTGTTCATGTGTGCATGTTGTTGCGTGAGCCTGTTTTAGAACGTGCAGACTCGGTCAGATTGACCTCGAAAGAAACCCGTTCAAGTGGGTAAGCTGTAAAGGTGCTCTGCTTTGCTGAAGCCGTGTGGAGATCTCAAGATGGGTTCAGAGGCATTCCCCGGCAAAGTTTGTGGGCACTGACACGGCCTCTGTCGGTGGAGGCTTTTGATCAAGAGACCTGATCTGAAGTGATTTCCATCATGCCACAGCCTGTACTCCCCCCGGAACTTGAACTCTGCGATTCTCCGACCGTTGCGGATGTTTCCCGGATTCTCTCGTTCTTGACGGATCAGGGGACGTTCCAGTTTCCAACGCTTTCGTCCGGTTTGTTTTCTGCGGCCGCTGCCGAGAATCCAGAGTTTCGGTTGACCGGCTATCAGTATGTCTGGACCCGGGATAACTGCCACGTCGCGCATGCCCTCTGGTCAACTGGGGAACGCGAACTTGGGGTGCGGGCCGTTGAGGCGTTGTTGCAGTTTTACGGCAAGTACCGCGAGAAGTTTCAGGACATTATTGAAGGGCGAGTGCTGCCGACTGACCCAATGCAGCGTCCGCACATTCGTTTTGATGGCGAGTCTCTCACGGAAATCGATGTCCGTTGGGCACATGCACAGAACGATGCACTGGGTTACACCGTCTGGCTGTCTTGCAAACTGATGCGTGCAGGGAATCTGGCCGTAACGGACGAGCGGATCGATCTGTTGCGGACGTTCGTCCAATATTTCCAGGCAATTCGGTTCTGGGATGACGAAGATAATGGTCACTGGGAGGAAGCCAAAAAGATTGAGGCGAGCAGCATCGGGCCTGTCGTTGCCGGGTTGCGGGAGTTCCGGTCTTTGCTTGCAGAACAGCAGATCGAGTTTATTGACGCGGTTCTGTTGGATGACTTGATCGAACAGGGGCGCAGGACGTTGTTCGAGATTCTTCCTGCCGACTGCATTCAACCTGATCCGTCTCAGAATCGAAGGTACGACGCGGCGCTGCTGTTTCTGATCTACCCGTTGGGGATCGTTGAGGCCGGGATGGCGACGCAGATTCTGGAGGACGTCGATCAGCACCTGACTGGCGAAATCGGGATTCGTCGCTATATCGGGGATTCCTACTGGTGTGCGAATTATCGTCAATTGCTGAGCCCGGAAGTGAGAACAACTGACTTCAGTGAAGACATGGAGAGTCGGGATCGGTTGCTTCGTCCTGGTGAGGAGGCTCAATGGTGCCTGTTCGATCCGATTGTTTCGGCGATCTGGGGCGAACGTTATCGAATCTCTCGTTCTCGAAGCGACCTGCAAAAGCAGATTCATCACATGCGGCGGTCGTTAGCTCACCTGACGTCTGAAACTCCACGAACACCAGCGTTCCGTTTTCCAGAGTCCTATTTCCTGGAAAACGGGCAGTGGGTTCCCAACGATATTTGCCCATTGCTGTGGACTCAGGCGAATGTCTTACTGGCGCTGAAGTCGCTGCACGACTCGTTGTCCTGATTGCCGGCCAGATGGTAACGTCTTCATGTTTGGAGAGAGATTTTCCTGAATCTCTCTGATTCAGTTTGCCTCGTTGAAACCGCCTCAGGGTTTTCCCGGTATTGCGGGGAAGACATTGAGACAACAGTGGTCTGATTTGATGTCGAGACCAATTCCGGTTCGCTTTGAGTGCTTCAGGATTTTGATGTGATGAAATGTTGTTGCTTGCGCTCTGTGCCGGTGTTTTCTCTGGTCTTCCTTCTTCTTGTGAATTGCGCCTCTGCAGGTGCTCCAGAGAACGGGTATCACCATCTGCTGGAGAGTGTTTATCTCACCGCGGATTTTGATGAAGATGACATTCAAAACGTCTGGAAAGTCTGGCCGGAACCGCTGAGATCGCAGGCCGAAGCAGCGTCGCCACTGGAACGTCGCAAGATGACGTTTGATCGTTATGGCCTGACGCCTCGACCAGGGGACGATTTGACCAGCGAGACATTCAAGCCACTGCAATATGTTGTCAGTGAGTCGGGAACGTGGACGATGAACTGCTTCTCCTGTCATGGCGGGCAGCTCTTGGGGAAAGTGATTCCCGGCCTCCCGAATAACCGGTACGCGTTGCAGACGCTGAGCGAGGAAATGCGACAGTACAAACTGGAGCATGCCCCTCAGAAGCCTCTGACACGAATGGAGAAAGCGGTCTCACTCGTCCCGCTGGGCACCACCCGGGGAGCGACGAATGCCGTGATGTTTGGGGTCGGACTGCTTTCCATGCGCGACGCTGACCTCAACGTGAAAATCCCGTTGTTCCCTCCAAGAATGGTGCACCATGACATGGATGCACCTGCATGGTGGCATTTCAAGAAGAAAACGCATTTGTACGTGGAAGCTTATGCGGAGAAGCATCATCGCAGTCTGATGCAGTTCATGCTGATCCGCAGTAATGGGCCAGAAAAGTTTCGTGAATGGGAAGATGACTTCAAGGAAGTTTATGCCTATCTCGAATCAATCGAAGCGCCTCGATATCCATTCCCGATTGATGCTGAACTTGCCAAACGGGGGGAGATTCTGTTTCAGAATCACTGTGCAGAGTGTCACGGAACATATGGAACGAACTCCAGTTTTCCGAATCGGGTTGTTTCATTGAAAGAACTGAAAACAGACCCTGTTCGATTTAATGCGATTTTGCCTGCCGAACGCTCCATGTTTGGAAAGTCGTGGTTTGCGGAATACGGCAAGCACAACACCATTGGCGAGCGCGACGGCTATCTGGCTCCCCCACTCGATGGAGTCTGGGCGTCCGGACCATATTTTCACAATGGATCTGTTCCGACGCTCTGGGAAGTGTTGAACCCGTCAGCGCGTCCGAAGGTGTGGCGTCACACTTCGTCGGGAAGTTTCGATCAGGAGAACGTTGGAATTTCTGTCGAGCGAATGAATCAGGTTCCATCCGAGATTCAAGATCCACGCGAACGTCGTGAGTTCTTTGACACGACTCAGTTTGGGAAATCTGCAGCAGGACACGACTTCCCGGATGCCTTGTCAGAACAGGAAAAGCGTGCCGTTCTGGAATATCTGAAGTCGCTCTGACCGAATGTTTTGGAAGACTTAAGCTTTTTGAATCTGTGGAGTTGTAGGTTGGGTGTCGTGCCCTTGAGTTGAGCGGCGCCACTTTGCCTTCCAGGCGGGGACCGTCTCTGCGGATTCAGTGGTCTCTTCTTCGCCACGAAAGATGACAAACCCGGCTTGTGGTGTAGGCTTGGACATCTCTTCAAGATCGGGATCGCGAGTGGCTTTAATCGCGTCCGAGAGCGACATCCGTAACTCCTTGAGGAATAACAGACCTGTGCCTGCTGTCAGGATGGCCAATACGCCTGTGTAGATCATCAGAAACTGGGCGATACCGACGATCCCGGAGTTGAAGAACTGACCAGACATTCCCAACGGAACTCCGAGTCCCAATGCGAGGCAGGCCCCCTGCAAAAGACAAAGACGGAGATAAAGTTGAGGTGTCAGCATGGGTGGTCACTTCTCAGGACGGATGTGCAGGCTCGTGTGCAGATTCAGCGGAAATGCTGATTCCCGACCATGTGAGCGACAAAAGGGTTTCGCTCTGGGCAACCCTACCTCCCTGAGCGAACTCGTGCGGCGTTTTTCCAGATGCCCATTGGGATTTTCAAGGGCCAATTCCTCTGGTCGTTCCGACAGTAGCGACCAGACTGGCAGAAAGTCCAAAACTCGCGAAGATAGAAGACGAGGCGTTTGACCGCCTTTTCGAGGCTGCTGTGCGGCCACATAATCGACCGCACCTGTCTAAATTGCTTTGGCTGATTACTCTCTGAACGGACAGTTCTCGGGAGTAAATCACCTGCCTGAACTGAATTGCCACTCCTGTGACTGCACTACTGACGACAGATGTTCAACTGGCTGCCGAACTTCTTCGGGCTGGAAAACTCGTGGCATTCGCGACAGAAACGGTTTACGGCTTAGGCGGGAACGCGCTGGACCCTGCTGCGGTTGCGAAGATTTTTGAAGCGAAACAGCGTCCGACATTCGACCCGTTGATTGTGCACCTCGCTGCTGCCAGTGATCTTTCTCGCGTGGCTCAGGATGTTCCTGATGTTGCGTATCAATTAATTGAACGGTTTTGGCCGGGCCCGTTGACTCTGGTTCTCCCCAAGCAGCCATGCGTTCCTGATCTGGTCACATCGGGGTTACCTTCGGTGGCCGTTCGGGTTCCGAGTCACCCGATGGCACAGGAACTCATTCGTCGGGCGGGCGTTCCGATTGCGGCTCCGAGTGCGAATCCGTTTGGACGAATCAGCCCGACAACGGCACAGCATGTTCTCGATCTGTTAGCAGATGACATTGATGCGGTTCTGGATGGAGGACCGAGCCAGGTGGGGGTCGAGTCAACGGTGCTGCTGTGTCTGCCTGACAATACCGTCCAGCTTTTGAGGCCAGGAGGGCTGACTCTGGAAGAGATCGAAGCGGTTGTTGGTCCTGTCGCTGGCAGGGCTCAAACGGTACTCGATCAGCATGTTCCTCAGGCGTCGCCAGGCCTCCTCGCGCAGCACTACGCTCCGCGGACTCCGTTGCGCATTGTCGAGCACTGGGAAGACGCTCCAGTGGGAGATACTGTCGGTGTGTTGAGTCTGGGGCCGTTGGCGTCTGCTTCCCGGTATGGCGCAGTTGAAATTCTTTCTGAGACCGGCGAGCTGACTGAAGCAACGGCTCACTTCTTTTCGGCGCTGCGACGACTGGATGCAAGCGGTGTTGAATTGATTCTTGCCCAACGGTTTCCTGATGTGGGGCTCGGACGCGCATTGAATGATCGACTGCAGCGTGCCAGTAGCAGATAAGCAGAGGTGTTGTCTCTGCGTTCGCGCCACATCAGGTTCTGTTCCGCATGGAATGCTCGATCACCTTATGTGAAAGTGAACTTGAAGACGTGTAGCGAGCAGATGGCATAACAGCATTGTAATGTTGGCGGGATGCCAATTTGGAATTCTCTGATTCCGGTCTCGGCAGGGCACAAGGTCACGTCTATCATGAAACTGCCAACGGCATGTTCGAATGGTCTTCAGCGATCGATGTCCGTTTGGTCTTGTTATTCACCAGAGGGAAATCTGTCTTACAGGGAATAACAGGGGAGGTGACATGGATCTGGAACCTCGCTGCTCCGACTGAAGAATCGAGTGGCGGATCTCCCGTAAGGACGAACTGACAACGTGTCGGAAACTTCTCGTAAAGACGCTCCGCAGACTTCTCCAAAGAGTTCGAACTGGTACCTGCTGAAAAGGTTGGTCGGGATCGGGCTGGAATACCGTAGGGCCTGCGCAGCGTTGTTGTTCTTCGATGTCTCGCTCGTGGCCGTCACGCTTGGAAGTCTGGGGATGATTGGAGTCGGAATTGACTTCATTCGTCATCAGGGCGATCCTCAAACCCCGGTGCCGAAGTTTCCGTTCGGCTGGACACCTCCGGAGTCGATGACACCATTTGGCGTTATCTGCGCGATTGCCAGTGTTTGCCTGGTGCTGGCGATGCTGAGTGCGTTACTGCGATTCCTTTCTGCATATGCATCCGCCTCGTTATCGCAGCAGGTTCTGGTTCGCATTCGGACCGATGTCTATGAAAAGCTGCAGCAGCTCAGCTTTCAGTTTTACGATGCTGGTGAGAGCAGCTCGATTATCAATCGAGCGGCAGGGGATGCGAACGCGGTCCGGAGTTTTGTCGACGGCGTGATGGTCAAGGTTCTCACGGTTTCGCTGACTCTGGTGGTCTATCTTTATTACATGTTGCAGGTGAATGTCCTGCTGACCGTGGCCTGTCTGGCAACGACGCCGTTGTTGTGGGTGGGGGCGGTTATCTTTTCGAGATTCGTCCAGCCTGCTTACCGCAAGGCGAGTCAGTTAGGCGATGAACTGATTCGAACGCTCGTTGAAAATGTTCAGGGAGTGCATGTTGTTAAAGGGTTTGCCAGAGAACCGGAAGAGATCAAACGCTTTAAAGAATCAACAGATCGCATTCGGCAGCAAAAGGAATCAATCTTCTTTCGAGTGAGCGTTTTTCAGCCCATCATGGGAGGATTGACTCAGGTCAACATGGTTGTCCTGCTGGCGTATGGTGGTGTGCTGGTGGTCCGTGGAGAACTGGCGCTCGGGGCAGGGATGTTTGTGTTTGCGAATCTTCTTCAGGAGTTCGCTGCACAGATTGGCCAGATCGTGAACATTGCAAACACGATTCAATCGAGTCTGATCAGTGCGGAACGTGTTTTTGAAGTGATCGATGCCCCAGTCTCAATCAAATCTCGACCTGATGCGATTGTGCTTCCGAAAGTGAAGGGGCATTTGAAATTTGAGAATGTCTCTTTTGGATACCGGCCTGACCAACCGGTTTTGCATGACATCAATCTTGAAATTCACCCGGGAGAACGGGTCGGGATTACAGGGGAGACCGGTTCCGGAAAGAGTACGCTACTGGGACTGATCATGCGATTCTATGACGTGGATCGCGGGCGGATTCTGATTGATGGACACGATCTGCGTGATGTTCAACTGGAAAGCCTGCGCCAGCAGTTAGGACTCGTATTTCAGGAGAGCTTTCTCTTCAGCCATACGATTGCTGCGAACATTGCCTTCGGGTGTCCAGACGCCACTTTGGAAGAGATACGTCGTGCCGCGTCATTGGCTGCTGCGGATGAATTCATTCGTGATTTACCGGACAAGGAAGAAACCATTGTCGGGGAGCATGGAACCAATCTTTCAGGAGGGCAACGTCAGAGACTCGCCTTGGCTCGGGCACTGGTCCTTGATCCTCCTATCTTGCTGCTCGACGATGCCACCGCTTCGATTGACCCTGAGACCGAACACGAAATCGAACGCGGCGTGCAGCAGGCCATGCGAGACCGCACCACTCTGGTGATTTCAAACCGAATTGGAACACTTCGACGCACCAACAGAATCGTGGTGTTGCAGCAGGGACGCATCACTGCGATCGGAACACATGCCGAGTTGCTACATTCATCGGATTATTACCGGCATCTTGCGGAACTGCAGTTTACCGACAGCCTGTTGCCTTTGAAGAAATCTTCTCAGAAGACCGGGACTCAGGAACAGGGGGACCGACACCAGGAAGAGAACGGCCATCATTCCGGTCAGGATTCCAGACCGGGAACAGAATCTGTCGGGAGGGGAGCATGAATCAGGTTCAAACTCTCCGGCGGACATTGACCAAGCATGTCGAACGTCAGGAAAAGCAACAGGTTCCACTCGATTTTCGCCTGATTGTCAGGCTGTTGAAGTTTACGCGCCCTTACGGTCTGCAACGCAATCTACTGCTGATTTCTGTGTTACTCCGTGCCGTCCAGTTGCCTGCGTTGACGTGGACTGTGGCGGCTGTGATCAATGGTCCAATTGCCAGACATGACATTGCCGGGGTGATTTGGGGAGCCGTGGGGTTCGCAGCACTTGCGATCTTCACTCAGGTGGTGATGCATTATCGCCAGTTGCTCGCGCTGGAGTTGGGCGAGTCTGTCGTGTGTGATCTGCGACAGGCCCTCTTCAGGCATCTGCAGTCATTGCGAATGCGGTGGTTCCATCAGACGAAAGTTGGGCGGGTCATCAGCCGGATGACATCGGATATCGAGGATGTCCGTGTTGGTGTGCAGGAAGTTCTCTTCGTCACTCTCGTGCAGATTGGTCAGATGCTGATCGCTGCGATTGCCATGCTCTGGTATGACTGGATGTTGTTCCTGCTGGTGTTGGGGCTGGCACCGGTGCTGTGGGTGATCAATCACCATTTTCACCGACGCATGAGCGCCAACCTGAGAAATATGCGAGAGTCGTTCAGTCGAGTTACTGCCACGCTGGCCGAGTCTGTTGTCGGAATTCGGGTGACCCAGGCATTTGTCCGGCAAGATGAAAACGCAAAGATTTTCGAGGATCTCGCTGCAGATCATTCTTCTTACAACACTGCCGTCTTGCGGACGCAAGGACTCTTTCTTCCGTTGCTGGATCTCAACAGTCAGATCTTCATGATTCTGTTGCTGGTCATCGGCGGATATCGGGTGCTGCAACCGGATTCCCCGATGGCTGTGGGAGACCTGGTTGGTTTCTTCTTCATGTCAGGCCTCTTCTTCTCCCCATTGCTGGTCATTGGGAATCAGTACAATCAGGCCATGACTGCAATGGCGGGAGCGGAACGCCTTTTCAATCTGCTGGATACCCCGCCGGAGTGGACTGATCCGGCTGATGCAATCGAACTTCCGCGTTTGAATGGACGGGTCGAGTTCCGTGATGTCACGTTTGGTTACGACGCCGACCGTCCGGTGCTGCATCAGGTGAATTTTGTCGCCGAACCAGGGCAGACAATCGCGCTGGTGGGACACACCGGGAGCGGGAAATCAAGCATTATCAACCTGATCTCCAAGTTCTATCTGCCGCAGAAAGGTGTCATTCTGGTAGATGGTTTCGACCTCCATCATGTTCAGAGTCCATCACTGCACCATCAGATGGGGATTGTTCTGCAACAGAATTTTCTGTTCTACGGAACGGTTCGCGACAACATCCGATTTGGAAAACCTGATGCGACCGATGAAGAGATTCTTGATACGCTCAAAAAGCTCGGATGCTGTGATCTGATTGAATCGTTGTCGGCTGGTCTTGAGACACAGGTGGGCGAACGTGGCGGGATTCTTTCTTCCGGACAACGGCAGCTAGTCTGCTTTGCGAGAGCATTGATTGCCGACCCTCGTATTCTGATTCTGGATGAGGCAACAAGCAGTATTGACAGCGCCACGGAAGCGAGATTACAGACTGCACTCAACATTCTGCTGTCCGGCAGAACCAGTTTTGTTGTTGCTCACCGGCTCAGTACGATTCGCCATGCGGATCAGGTACTGGTGCTGGATCACGGTCACATTGTTGAACGTGGCCGGCATGAGGAACTGCTGGAGAAAAACGGCGTTTACGCCCGACTTCACAATCGGTTTGTGCAACAGACGGCAGAGCTATAATAGAGCAGTTTGCTCTACCGAGTGCCCGCGCAGCGGCCGTTTGGATTGATGGAACGCAACTCGCCGCGTGGCGGAAGCGTGGAAATTATTTCGCAAGGTGATCTAGAGGTGCGTAGGAAGTAGTTTCGTTGAGCCGTTCTCTCGTGGAATTTGAAAAGCTTTGCGAGGTCGGCTCGGAAATTGCTTGACTCTGATTTGAACGAAGTCATTCTCAACATAAGGGGCTAGTACACCGAATCGGTGTACAAAAGGATTTCGAGGAGGACGCGATGTTCCGGTCGAATCTGGACTCTCGAAGATTTGCTCAGACCGTCCGAGAGATTGCGCTCATGATCCGTGAGTGTATTCCGGTCGCAAGTCCTCAATACGGCGAATGTTCTGAACGCAGTTCGCCTGACATTATTGTTTGTCGTGGTCGACAGAATGTCGCTTTTGAAATGAAGCCCCTGCGAATGCCAACGGAACCTGCAGAGCCAGGGCCGTAACACCACGAAGCCGAGCCAACGCCACTCAGGCTGGAGTGCATTGTTCCAAAAGTTCGAGTGACTGAGTGTTGAACGCTCAGTGGAATGATTTGTTTCAGAGTAGACCAGTGCCAGCAGAAAAAACTCTCAATCAGAGAGCTTAACTGGCAAGCGATTTACGGATTCAAAACCGGCTTCTGATGATTCGTAGCGGGCTTTGGGGTGATCTGCGGAAGCATTCCATACGCCATTGCAAGCATTTTGAGCGGATGAATTGTTGAGACAGCGGCCTGCTGTTCCATCTGAATCCGACAACTGCTGCATTCCGTTGACCCGAAGTGAAAGCCGGGTTGTTGCATCTCAACAAGCAGTCGGGCTCCCATCTGGAGTGACTTCTCGAAGTTCCGTGCCGAGATCCCGAACGCCCCTGCCATCCCTGAGCAGCCTGCTTCAATTCCGTTGATTCGAATCCCAGGAATCTCGGAGAGCAGGGTGGCGAGTGGTGATTCGTTGCCAAGATACCGTAGGTGGCAAGGCGTGTGATAACGCACATCATAAGGGAGTGGCGTAAAGTCTGTTTTCAGCTTGCCCTGCTGATGCAGTTGCAGAAGGTAAGCCCCAGCTTCGATTGTGTGTTCGGCAACCAGATGCACATCCGGTTTATCCAGAAGGCGCGGGTACTCGTATTTCAGGCAGACAACTGCAGTCGGTTCAGTGCAGATAATCGGACGCCCTTCGCGTGCATATTCCGCGAGGATGTTGATGTTCTTTTCTGCGAGCTCTCGGGCCGCTTCCAGATCCCCGCTAGAGATCATGGCCATTCCGGATGCCACTTGCCCGAAAGGTACTGCAACACGAATTCCCTGATGCTGCATGATCTTCAGGAACGCATTCCCGAGTTCGTGATCGTGATAATTCACGTAGTGGTCAACAAAGAAGACGGCGTCAGCAGTGTCGACCGTGGTGGGCGCATGTTTCACTGTTTTCAGGAATTCGCCCCGGGCAAACTTTGGCAACCGTCGATGGCGTGAAATCCCGAGGAACTTTTCCAGCAGCCAACGGACTCCTGAGTGTGCAATCGCCCAGTTTGCCAATGGAGACATCCGGCATCCCAGTCGCCCGAAGGTGTGTGCTCGGGAAAGAATGTAATCTGAGAATGTTAAGCCCACGGCGGAAACACACTGAGCTTTTGCTTCAATTGCCAGTGCCGGAATATTGACGTGAGTCGGACATTCCATGTGACACTGTTTGCAATTGAAACAGGAGTCGGCCAGTTCCTTTGCCTGTTCGGTTGAAAACGTCTTCGGGTCGAATCGTCCTGTTGAGATGGTCCGCATCAGGCTTGCTTTCGCCCGAGGACTCGCATCTTCGACCCGATCGAAATGGAAGAATGGGCACATACGGAATGTTTCCCGCTGCACCCGACAGTCCCCGCACCCATTACAGCTTTGGATCGTTTCTTTGAACTCGTCAGGCTGCCATTGAAGTTGCAGACGAACAAGACTTTCTTCGGTGTTTTCAGTGACAGGCAGCGGGCGGAAGTTCTGAATCGTCAGGTGTGGATTATCACTGACGATCTTCTCCGGGTTCAACACTCCTTCAGGATCAAAGACTTCTTTCACCTTCTGAAAGACGCGATAAAGCGGCCCGTATTCCGTTCGCAGAAATGCTGTTCGAGAGAGCCCGTTTCCGTGTTCGCCGCTCGAAGTTCCGCCGAATGAAAACGCAACTTCGTACAACTCTCTGGCGAGTGACTCGATTCGGTCTGCGTTGAGCGGGGAAGGCTGATTCAAAAACGGGCGGAAATGAATCTGTCCTGAAGCAGCGTGAGCATAGACGGAAGCAGTCAGCAAATGCTTCTGGAAAACTCGTTGCGCTCGAATCAGGAAGTCTTTCAATTGATCTGGCGGAACAGAAATATCTTCAACAAGTGGGATCGCCCGGGTGTCTCCGCCAATCTGATTCAGCAATGGAACGACGCGATACGGCAATTTCCAAAGATTTTCGACCTCGTCATGCGTGTACGCCTCTGCGGCGATCAACGCCTGTGGATCAACTTCGCGGATGAGGTCCAGTGTTCCGTTTAACCAGTCTCGCGCCTGTCGATCGCTGAAACCGGTTTGTTCGATCAACAGTCCCCCTTCAACACTGGCAGGGATCAGCGATGCGAATTGAGGGTTTGCGTCGCGGGCAAGTGACAGGAGACGCCGATCAAACAGATCGCACGCACTCGGCTCCAGTGGAGTAATCTTCTGAACGGAATCGAGTGCCTGATCCATGTCGCGAAACAGGACGAGCGCCGCGGCACGATGTTGAGGCAGTGGCAGCGTATTCAATGTTGCCGCTGTGAAGACGCCCAGAGTTCCTTCCGAGCCGACGAGCAGCCTGGCCAGATCAATCTCGTCCCCCTGAAGGACAGAACTCAGATGGTAACCTGAACAGTTTCGACGCCCGCGTGGCTGACGCTCTCGGATCAATTCCTGATTTTCTGTCAGGATCTGGTTGATTCTGGCAACGATCTCGATGCGTCGGGTATCACCGCTTCCACTCCAGCGATGAAGCCGGCCAGCTTCGATACAACTGCCATCTGCAAGAACGGTTTCGATACTCCGGACGTGATCTCGTACTGAGCCGACTCGAACGGCATGGGAGCCTGCCGCATCAACAGCCAGCATTCCTCCGACTGTCGTGACAGCGGTTGCTGCAGGATCTGGCGCGAAATACCGCCCATACGGACGCAGCGCATTGTTGAGCTGGTCTCGAACTACTCCAGTCTGCACCCGGACTGTATTGTCCGAAATGGATTCGATTTCTGTCAGGTGACGAGCACAATCAATGATCAGACCTCGACCGAGTGCTCCCCCTGCCAGACCTGTTCCGGCCCCACGAGGAATGATCGGAATACCCGCTTCCCGAGCGTACTGCACGATTGTGACAACGTCGTCGCGGTGCTTAGGGCAGGCCACCCCTAACGGGCGAATCTGATAGATACTGGCGTCAGTGGAGTAGATTTCGCGCGCAACTTCATCGAATCGCAGTTCTCCCTGAAAGAGTCCTGCGAGGTCATCTGCAATGCGTTGTTGCTGTTCATCCAAGGACGAATATGCTCTTTGAAGCAGGGACAGACGGAATTGATTGTTTGGAATACGAATTGTATCCGCAACCTGTGACGATTTGCCAGAATCGATCTGGCCCGTTTCCTCTCGATCCGGTGGAGGAGAGACGGGTTGTAATCAGTTTTTGAGTCGTATGACCGGTTTTTGCGGATGCTGCGGAACAATAAGTTGGAAATTTACGCTGTCGCGAAACGCTTTGAACGAGTCAGAGCAAACTGGTTGATCTGGATGTGGAATCTGGATACCGAAACAATGGACGCCGCATCAATAAGTGGGAATTGTTATACTCAACCTGCATCTCAGTTTGAGATTGCGACACTTGCAGTTTGTTTTCAATTCTCTCTGTGGAAGGAATGTCTAACGTGATTCGACGAGTACGGCAGAGATTGTGTTCCTTGATCATTGTCGGAATCTTGGGAGCCGTGGGGCAGAATCCACTTCACGCTCAACCGGCCGGAGAAGCTGGTGAAATCAGCAAGAAAGATGTTCCGCTGCAGGAGATTCAGCTCCCCAGTTCGATCGATGGGACCATGCAGAAGTCGCTGGTCTGGATTCCAGAGTCAGCAAAGACGGAAGAACGCCCGGTTTTGGTCTTTCTGCATTCCTGGTCTGGGGGATACCGCCAGAACAACATGGATTGGGTGAAGCTTGCGGCAGAACGCAATTGGATTGTTTTGCACCCGGATTTTCGTGGGCCCAACAGCCGGCCGGAAGCATGTGGTTCCGAGTTGGCACAGCAGGATATTCTCGATGTTCTGGATTGGGCTCAGAAGGAATACAAAGTCGATCTCAATCGCGTCTATCTGGCGGGGGGAAGTGGCGGCGGGCATATGTCGCTGCTGATGGCAGGCCGTCACCCGCACCGTTTCTCTGCTGTTTCTTCGTGGTGTCCCATTACGGATCTGGTTGAGTGGCATCGATTCCATGTAAAGGATGGCGTTGCCGGAAATTATGCAAAGATGATGGAGAAATCCTGTGGCGGTGCCCCGGGAACTTCACC
Organism: Planctomicrobium piriforme; assembly: GCA_040393865.1. Taxonomy (GTDB): domain Bacteria; phylum Planctomycetota; class Planctomycetia; order Planctomycetales; family Planctomycetaceae; genus Planctomicrobium; species Planctomicrobium piriforme_A. The sequence goes on from JBEBTF010000075.1 coordinate 14,100, forward strand.
AGCTGTTGACCTGCAATATAAGAACCGTTCTCCCCGTGTGTGGATCAAAAACATTGGGGATCTGCCAGTCGATATCAATGCTGGCGTTCACGATGGGCATACCGGTTCGGTTCCGGTTCGTCATTCATTGTGGGCATTCAACGAGATTGCCAAAGTGGTGAATGCCCCGGTAGTGACTGAAGACGAAATGGAGCAACTCTGGGCCGATCTCCGCTTGAAGAATCCACAACCGGGAGACACCGCAGAAGATGTCGAGTACGGGATGCCCATTTATCTGCGTCGAACCGCAGGCCCGGCTCGGGTGACGATTTTTGAAGGAGGCCATGTTGCGGTTCCAGCCCCGGCAATTGCATGGCTGGAGAAACAAAGCCGCCTGGCTCAGAAGGCTACTCAAGTAACAAAACCGTAAGCGAGCCCTGACTTCGAGTCGAAAGCGGATTCACAATAGAAAAGTCGCCGCACAGGACGGTCCCTGTACGGCGACTTTTGTGATTCATCGGCTCCGCTTGAGAGACCGAAACGGCTTATACGGAGAAGCTGCTTCCGCATCCGCATGAGCGCGAGACGTTCGGGTTTTCAAACTTGAAGCCGCGTTTCTGCAGGTCTTCGTAGAAATCAATCACTGTCCCGTCGAGGTGCAGGTCGTGATTCTTCTGAACGGCAACTTTGATCCCGTGTTGATCGCTGATCATGTCACGTTCTGGGTCAGCGTTGTCGTCAAATCCGAATGAATACTGAAAACCGCTGCAACCGCCTCCGGCGACGCCGACGCGAACAAAGGTCCCTTCTGGGAAGTTCTGTTCGGTCATCACTCGCTTGATTTCGCCTGCGGCACGTTCAGTCAAACTGATCATTGATTCTCTCCCATCCTCTTGTGAGGACGAACTTTACAACTGCTGATCTGCCCGATGGACTCTCTGTCGAGGTCGAATTCTCCGCGAATTCGCTTCGGTAGATTCAGAATATTTTACCACATGGCTGGCGGGATAGCGGCGACTTTCAACCGACGTCTCAGCAGGTTAGGATCGCCGATAGCATGCCATTTCGCTTCCCTAAGTTTATAGCTGCCGGGGTGCCTGGACAATAGACTTCTTTGTGAACGATTCTAATTCCGGGTGTGGATTTGCCGACGTGAATACGTTTGTCCTTTGTAGCCCCTTTTGATCCTTTGTTGCAGTCAGATTCTCGGTTTGCGAGATGATGTCGCATTCGGGAATGTGATTTCCGTCTTTTCCCGGCGGAGAAGGGACCCGTAAGGGGCTGCACGAGAGAACATTACGATCTTTCGGGAGATGAAAATGTCGATTCGATCCCGACGCGGGCTTGCGACATGGCTGACCAGCAGTCGTTCGCCTCTTTTTGTTCTCGATTCACGGTCAATTGTGCTCGTGTTTAATCGCGGGTGTGAAGAACTGACGCAATGGGCCGCAGCGGACATCATCGGGAAATCGTGTCAGGTTCAATCGACTGCCGATCCGACGCACTGGTCCTGCCTGACCGGGGCTCTGGCTCCAGAAGAAGTGACTGCAGGCGAATTCTCTCGGAAACGGAGAGTTGTTTTTCATCGCAAGGATGGTTCTGTCATTGAACGGGATCTCTATTATTTTGCGCTGGAGCCAGAAGAACCGGGCGATGGGCAGCACCTGCTCGGGCTCATCACAGAACCGACAAGTGAAGTCCCTTCTCAGACGTCGCGACGACTGGATGTCGCCAGACATACTGCGGAACTCTATGAGCGATATCGTCTGGATCGACTGGTGACAACCTCTGTTGAGATGCAGCGCGTTGCCACACAGATTCAACTTGCAAGAACATCGTCCGTGACGGTTCATTTCTCAGGGGATCGCGGGACCGGAAAAGAGCACGTTGCCAGGCTGGTGCATTACGGCAGTGAACACCGGAATCGAAGGTTTGTCCCGATTCGCTGTGCCGAGTCTTCGCGTTTCGAAATCTCGCGTACCTTGAACCGGTTGTATGAACCAGATGGTGTCGTGGAGCCGGTGACGATATATCTCGATCAGGTTCAGGTTCTGGATCACGATCTGCAGGAACGAGTGTTGTCGCATTGCGATCTCTCCCCACACCGTCATTTTTCTTCATCGAATCTGCTGCCGGGAAGTCTGGCAACTTCTGGCATGATTCCCGAATTGGCGGTCAGGTTATCTGCAATCTCGATTCAGATTCCTGCTTTAAAAGACCGAGGCGAAGACATTCTGCTTCTCGCTCAACAACTGCTGGAAGAACAGAATCGGCTGCAGGAGGAGCAACGACACGGATTCGCGCCAGCGGTCGAACGCCTCTTTCAGCTCTACAACTGGCCGGGAAATGTTGATGAGTTAGCCAAAGTTGTTTCTGCGGCCATGCGGCGGACTCAGGGACCGCTTATTGACGTGGGTGATCTGCCACCGGATTTTGGTGCCGGTCTCTCCGCACAGACGATTCGCCCACTCCCGCATCGCCGCAGTCTGGAAGACGAACTCGCTTCGTTTGAGCGTGAACGAATTGAACAGGCTCTGCTGGAGGCCCGAGGAAACAAGTCTGCGGCGGCTGAGTTGTTGCAGCTTCCGAGAGCAAAGCTCTATCGCAGAATGGCTGCACTAGGGCTGGCGTCTGAGGATGACGTTTCCACCGGGGAGGACTCAAAATCAAGTGATGAATCAGAGTGAAAGCGACTTCGTTTTACTTGGGTTGAATCTCGATATGTGATTCATGAATCGCATAACCGACTTTCGCGGAGTCGGCGATCTCACGGAGGACATCCCCAACGGTTGTCGCTTTGAGCGAGATAGTGATCGGATTCTTGCGTGTTTCTGGAGAGAGTTTTGAGAGATCAATTTTGACTCCCAGCAGTTCCTGAACATCAAACAGAATGTCTTCTAGTGGGGTCGGCTGGTTTTGCTCGAATCCCAGGAGCTTCTGGTTGAGCCGCGCTTTCAGGTCGACTTTGGGCCGCTCCGGAATAACAGGAACTGTGATCGGGAGATCCTGTGGTGTGGAGGCAGAACCCATTGCCGGGGGCGTCGTTGCTGGTTTGTCTGGCATCTGTGAGACGACTGCTGGAGTTGCGGATGCTGGAGTTGTCGCTGGTGTGACAGTCGCCTGTTGGTTTGGCTTTGTTGGGTGCCCGTCTGCCATCGCAGCCAGTTGGCGAATCACCGTCGGATCAGTTTTCTGGCTAAGCACACGAACACTTCCATCGGCCATCAACACGGTCATCTGATCCGCCTGACCTGTGCCGAATCCATCTGGGCCGTTGATGAACGGTTCCTGTGTGAAGGCGCGGGCCGTTGCGTTTCCTGGCCGAGCCCAAGATCCCAATTGCTTTGTGACGCCTGCAACCATCATCGTCTGGCTGAGTCCATCCTTGATGTTTTCTGTTTTGGTGATGTGGTTATCTCGGAAGATCCCCGGCGCAGTCCCGGTTCCTGCAACACCGACAAAATGGGTTGTGGGAAAATTATCATCGCCAGCAAGTTGTTGAATTGCTGGGTTCAGAAAAGGAGGGAAGGAGCGACGTACATACTCTTCGTTACTCGGAGCGTCCCAGCTGGCGTCGATGCGACGTCGTGGTCCCTGAGCGAAATGGGTGTCTGCGAGAGTGGCGATCCAACTCCACCCGGTATTCGCAGGAGCAGATGTTCCAGAGGGAAACTGCTGGTTCCGGTTTAACGCTCCATTGATCATCCCTGCAATGATCTTGAGCTGTTGCCCTTCTGGTGATGTCGCTTCAGGTGACGCAGCGTCAGGCGATGGTGTTTCAGTCGATGGTATTTCAGGCGAACTCGTTGCCGAACTCTTGGTACCGGCGTTTGCCGTGTCAGGAGC
>JBEBTF010000076.1:0-17894 GCA_040393865.1 Planctomicrobium piriforme
TCGCCGGCATACGCACGGTCTTGCGGAAGGTCACCAATCACAGCGTGCGCGTGAATCTTACAGCCACTCCCAATTGTGGTGTGACCATACACCACCACACCTGGACCAAGATGGCAGCCGGGGCCAATTTTCACAGGCCCTTCAATCACAACATAGGGACCGATGACGACAGAGGGATCGATCTGTGCCTGAGAGTCGATCAGGGCCGTCGGATGAATGGACATATTCGTTCGTCTCAAAATTTAAGGGGCCTGTTTACGCAAGCATTTCTGTTTAGGCAAACTCTGTCAATTCCAGTTGGAGGCCGATCCAGTTCGAGAATTTATCCCCCCCAAATGCTCAGAGTCTGGTGCCCATTCCCCTAAAGATCATCTGAAACGATTCCTGCGCATATAAAAGCAGAAACAGCAGGCCGGAATTCTCCTGCCTGCTGTCCGATATTTCACAATTGATCGTCGATTTTGAATCCGCTGCTGCTCGCCAGACAGGCAGGATTCGCCACTCCACTCCCTGATCTCGGCTCAGAGTCCGTCCAGAGTCTGGACAGAGCCCACTGTCACCACAAGCCTTGACCTGTGCAGACAGGGAGATACTGGAACTGAGCGACCTATTTGCCTGGCTCACCGCCGAGTGGCTCTTTTCGTTCTGTCAGCACTGGGCACTGCGGAGCCATTTCTGCATTGAGCTCTTTGTAAGGTGCCCACTGCTCTGGCAGATTGTCTTCATGGAAGATGGCGTCAACCGGGCACTCCGGGACGCAAGCTTCGCAGTCAATACACTCATCCGGGTGGATGTAGAGCATTGACTCCCCTTCATAAAAGCATTCCACGGGACATACGACGACGCAATCCGTGTATTTGCAATTAAAACAGGGCTCAGCAACGATGTGGGTCATCCGTCTTTATCCTTCTTCGACGCCGAAACCGGAACTCCTTCCTCGCTGTCATCGGCCACTGCCGTACGTGAGTTCTTGGAAATTTCGAGGCGCGATTGAAATAGTCAAAGCTGTTTGTCAGGGGGAAGCTTACCGATGGGGCTTTGGCGGTGTGATTACTCTGTTCTAACAGGTTTCTAAACAGTGTCTGCAGGCTCATTGGCTTGCCTGAAACTGTCCTTATCTCTGTCAGTAACAGGAAAAGGCATCCACCAGATGCCCGTATCTGCTCCGACTCGTCGTCTCTGTCGCTCCGGCGTGTGCATGGCTGCATCTGGCCACAAACACTGGCCTTAAAACAGGATAGCATACACCAGTCCGGACTCAATGATCAGACGAACGGATCATTTTCAATGCACTTCCTGGGATTCTCCCTGCAACTCGCAAGAAGATCAAAGTCAATCTGTTGTTTGTAGGTCTGCTGGATTCTGCTGTCAAGATCGACGGAACTTATCAATTCCCATTGACTTATCTGTCTGATCCGGCGTTCTTTCGGTTTAATTTTCGACGGGATATCCAGCTGCATTCCAACCGCTCCAGCCACCATCCATCGACAGGATATTGGTATAGCCCATCTTCTGGAGGGCATCTCCTGCAAGAGCGGAGCGAAACCCGCCACCACAATAGAGCACCAAGGGAGTTTCCGGGTTCGGAACGACTTTTTCGATATCCCGTTCGATCACTCCCTTTCCGACATGCACGGCACCAGGAAGACGCCCTTTTGCAAATTCACTCTCTTCCCGGACATCGATCAACGTGAATTCCTCGTTTTGATCGAGCATTCGTTTCACATCGTGAACGTTGCACTCTTTCACACGCGACTTAGCGTCATTCACAATATCGAGAAATCGGGGGGAATGTTGTTTCGCCATCGTCTCAACCTTACTTGCGAGTGTTGAACCCCATTCGAACCGTCAGTGCAAAGCATTTCACACTGATTCGCTGCTATCCCTGCCATTCTACACGCCAGATCCACCTGAGTAATGGAATCTGAGTAATGGAATCCGCTGACAACTCTGATTGCTTCGCAGAAGATCTTTAGCCCGCTTCTGCGACATACATTCGACTGCACTCTCTCCACTGCAATCATCCCGACCAGTTGACGAGGAGGGCTCCCGATAGCCGCCCCCGGAACTCTCCTGCAAAAATATTGAATGAAACTGCCTCCGGAATCACTTCTTTGCAAGAAATTCAAAAGTAGAAAACAACACTCGGCAGAACTTCCCCTCCATCTTGACCCTATTTTTCGATTCTCATAAAAGTCCTGCCCACGAACACGGCGAACTGACTTGTGACTCCTCTTGCAGTTCCCGTTCACATCACCTGTCAATTCGATTCAACTCCCTCCTCAATACTCATTTTCAGGAAGAGTCAGATGTTCGGAATCCGCACTCGGGCCTTGACTGGACTTACGTTGCTGGCCACCGCTTGCGGCATGCCCGGTTCAGTTCATGCCCAATTGTTTCGCTTTTTAGATCCTTGTAACCCATGCGGCCCAGCGCCGATGCCAATGGTGATGCAACCACAAATGGTTGCTGCACCAATCGTTCAAAGTGCTTCTCTCGACTGCCCCTGTATGAAACCTGTTACTGAAACGGTTTATCAGGATGTCCAAACAGTTCAGATGCAGCCAGTTCAGAAGACCGTAAAGGTCGCCAAGGTCATCACCGATTACGAAGACCGCCCTGTTACCGTTTACCAGACTGTTAATGAACCGCGAACAGTCGACGTTCAGAGCTATGTCAACCAGCAGGTTGTCGAGATGCAGCCTGTCACCGTAAACAACAGCTACTGGCAGACAAGCTGTCAGGCTGTTCCGAAGTACTCTCCATGTGCTTACGATTCTCGCCCAGGTCTGTTGGGCCAGATGAACCGCATGGGATACTCAATGCGAAATGCATTCACACCAAATTATGTTGCACGTCGTGAATTCGTTCCAAACGTGACCACCGCTCAGGTGCCAGTCACACGAACAGTTCAGGTTCCAACAACTCGACAGGTAACTTACAACGTTGCCCGCCAAGTTCCGGTGACCACAACCCAGAAGGTTGCTGTTCAGCGAACTGTCTATGAAGACCAGACTGTGACAGCTTACGAACCGATCACTACGACTCAGCGAGTGGCTGTCGGAACACGAACACGCATGGTCTACACCGGCGACACAGGTGTCACCGCTCGTAACGGCGACCCAGTTCCAACTGCAGCACGCCCAGAAGGCGAAAAAGGCACCATCCGCGCTCAGTCTGCTCCTTCTCAGGAAATCCCACTGCAGAACCCAACCTTCCGCCACACTGAGCCAACCCCAACCAACGCTGCTCCAATTCCAGGTGACGGCCCAGTCGCAACTTCAGAAGAGAGCAACAACGTGATCAAAGTCGCTGGATGGCGTGCAACCCGCCGATCAGCAACCGACATCAACGCTGCTCAAGGCCCAGAACTCTCAGTTGCCCAGAAATAACTCTCAACAGGCAACTCAATCACCACATTTTGTTTCTCCGCCGAGCGGTTCTTCAACTTGAAGTACCGCTCGGTTTGTTTTTGCGACCTGTGCAAAATCACCTTCACCTGAGCGTTTTTCTTTTTCGTCGATTCCGGAATCAAATGCAGACGAAGAACGCAACATCAGAAGAGTTACATAATTGAAGAGACCGCTTTAGACTGACATCTGTTCGGATTGATTGAATGTTCACTCAAAGGGAGGGCTCCTGTGACACGACTGCTTACGCTGCTTGCCTGCTTTCTGCTTCCCACAATCGCGGCCGCTGGCCTCACAATTGACGTGACTCCTGATCGTGAAACCGGGGTTTACGACGCCGGACAAACTGTCACTTGGAAAATTGAAGTCAAAAACTCCGACGGCCCAGCTCCTGCAGGAACCGTTAACTACCGCGTCCTGTCTGGCGGTCTGAATGAAATCAGTTCCGGATCAATCCCGCTGGAAAACGGCGTGGCTCAAGTTCAATCGTCACGTAAGGACCCCGGCGTTCTCCTGCTGCGAACGTCATTTACTCCGACAGGCACCAAGACCGTTCTGACAGAGGATGGCGGAGCGGTTTTCTCTCCCAAAGCGATCAAAGAATCACAACCACTGCCCGATGATTTCGATCAGTTCTGGAAAGAGAAGCTGGCTGAACTCGCAGCGGTCCCGATGAATGCTCAACTTGAAAAGATCGACATTGGGAATCCGGAGATCGAGTACTACAAGATCACCTTCGACAATATCCGAGGGAAGAAGATTCAGGGACAACTTGCCAAACCAGCTGGCAAAACCAATCTCCCGGCAATGTTGCAGGTCCAGTATGCAGGCGTTTATCCACTGAGTCGCGACTGGGTTGTCGGGCCGGCTAAAAACGGTTGGCTGGCATTAAACATCTCTGCACACGATCTCCCAATTGATCAGCCGTCCGCTTTCTATGCAGAAAAATCTCAGAATGAACTGAATGATTATTTTGCCATTGGCAACGAGGATCGGGAAACCAGTTACTTCCTGCCAGTCTTTCTGAGCTGCTATCGCGCCGTTGAGTACCTCACCCAACGTCCAGACTGGAATCAGAAGACCGTCTTCGTCCATGGAAGCAGCCAGGGAGGATACCTGTCACTCGTCACTGCAGGAATCCACCCGAAAGTGACCGCCATGGCAGGCAACGTCCCTGCTGGATGTGATCACACAGGCACATTGTCTGGTCGTGCTCCTGGCTGGCCGAACTGGTCAAATCCATCACGAAAACGAGACGAAGCAAAAACAATGCAGGCGTCGCGTTATTATGACGCCATGAACTTCGCCAGAAAGATCAAATGCCCGTCGATGATCGTAGTGGGTCTGATCGACGTGACATGTCCGCCTGAAGGGATCTTTTCCACAGTGAACCAGATTCAGGGACCGCTCAACTTGATCATCCTGCCTAAGGCAAGTCACACGAAAGGCTTCGAACCTTACTTCCCAGCGTTGAGCAAAGCGATGGACGAAGCGAAAGCAAAATAGACCTCGCGAATGCGATTAAAGAACAAGAGGCGTCTCCGATCATTTGCAGATCAGAGACGCCTCAAATTTTTATCTGTTACCACTTTTATTTCAGACAGAATCAATTCGCTTTAACGCTGATTGTTAATCACCTGATTCGCCTGTCGACTCAAACCGCCGACGCCGCCACGAGCGAAGAAGTCGTTCAGCTCGATCACCGCAGGCCCCATCAACAACAGGAACACCGCTGGCATCAGACAGAGCACCGTTGGGAACAGCAACTTGAATGTTGCTGCGTTCGCCTTCTCATCCGCTCGCTGACGCTGGTTCTCTCGCATCCCGTCGCTGTACTCGCTCAACGCTTCTGAAACACTTGTTCCCAGTTGTTCAGTCTGTGCGAGCAATGAGGTGAACGAGTGGACTTCAGGAAGGTCGACACGATCACTGAAGTTTCTCAACGCATGCGGCAGCGTTCCAACTCTGGCCTGCTCGACCACAATTTGCAGTTCTTTCGACAACGCCGGATACACAGGCAGAAACTCGCGACTGATTCGCCCCAAAGCGCGAGCCACAGTCATCCCTTGAGAGACGCACATATTCAGCAGATCGAGCATGTCTGGCATGGCTTGTTCAATCTGCAGCAGACGGTCAGCCGCTTTGCGTCGAACCCACAGTGCAGGTAACGCCCAGCCGAGCGCTGGCCCGACAACAATGCCAGCCACAGCATAAGGCTCCCACGCTTCTGGGACAAAAACCAGAAGCAACCCGAAGAAGAGCATCGGGAGAAAGATTCCCAGATAACGAAGGGCCGAGAAGTTTTCCCAGGCATGTGGCTCAAAGAATCCTGCATTACGCAAGACTTTGGTTTGTTCCCGACGCCCCTCTTCTGTTGATGGCATCAACTGCGACAGAATGGGAGTCACACTTCCAAACCGATAATCCTCGCCAGTGGCATAGGGATATTCGACACCGGCGTCTTCAAACAGATTTCGTTTCTCAGTGAACTTGGGCTCTGTTGGCCATGCTGCAGCAAACGCCCCAGATTCACGCTGAACGGCCCCGGATTGCGGTGGCGCTGTTGCAGAATTCTCTGCGGTGGAAGTTGGCTGATAGGCCGCAACGACAGGGGCAGCTGATGCAGGCTCGGAGGACACAGACGCAACCGCTACTGGACTCGCTGGCGTGGCCGCAGGAGGCGTCGTATCGATCACGTCCTGTTCTGGAAGTGTTGATTTCACTTCATCAACAGTTTTTGCAGGCGTGCCAGAATCCGCTCTTTTGCGTTGGAATATCCACTGCATGAGCTTGTAAACCAGATACAACGCCACGGCGACGCCGCCCCCGATCATCAATGTGCTGATCTGCTGTGGCGAAAGTTGAAACTGGAACATGACTCATCACCTGATAACGCTAACAATGCAATCTTCGAAATTTCGTGGCGTCGCTGGCCCAGGGAAGACCGAAATGGTCTAACCACGCTGGCTGGTCTGAAGAACTCGAATCACCCAAACCACACCGATGACTTCCAGGACGAAGGCCATGATCGTCGTTCGCAACCCCCAGGTTGATTCAAACAACTCCGTGAGATAGTTCGGATCGCGGAATACGAAGAACGCGATAATGGCAGGTGGTAACGTAATCATCAGAATTGCAGTGGCGCGGCTGGCTGCTGTCGCAGCTTTCAGGCGTCCCTGAAACTGAATACGGTCACGAAGCGTCATCGACAGACGTGACAGCACCGCCACAAGGTCTCCCCCTGTCTGACGGTGAACCGACAACGCTGTCGCCAGCACGCTGGTCGCCACCAGCCCTGTTCGCTTCGGGAGTTCCTGCAACGACTCGTCGAGCTTCAACCCCAATGCCAGCTTTCGAGTGCAATGCCGTAACTCGGCTCCAAGAGGATTGGGGGTGTCGTAGGCCACAATTCCCAGACAGTTTTCAAGACTTCGCCCGGTACGTGCTGCCCGTGCCAGTTCTTCAATCATCGGGGGCATCTGACGCAAGATCAGACTTTGCCGACGAGACCGCATGAGCATCGCAACGACAGTCGGCACCAGGAAGCCGATGAATCCGATCATTGCCGTCGTGAGAAAGTTTTCCTGCCAAACGAATACAAATCCGGCGAAAGTGAATCCAGTGAACATACTGAGCATCAGCATTGTCCCAGGAGCAATTTCCAGCCCGGACTGCAGCATCAAACGGTCAAACCATCCGTTGATCTGATTCCCGACGGACGTATCGTTTTCGACAGCAAACCGTTCGTCTTCACGAAGGATTCCTGCAAATTCCGAATGGGGTTTAATAATGGAAACAGCCATAATTACTTTGCACCCAGAACAGCGATCTCACAATCGAATGCTTGTATTCTTACTCACTTCAGCGGAATCAGATTCACGATCGATCCGTGCGGTACTCAACGCCTGACTTCAATTCACGTGGGCTGAAGAGTCGTGTATCGATCTCAAACCCTTTTGCGGCCATGCGACGCAAACAAACAGGTTCATGTCCTGTTGCATAGAAGGAGCCCATGATTTTTCCGGACTTATCAATCCCGGCCATGCGATAGACGAAAACGTCTTCCAGTTGGAACTCTCCGTCGACCACGCCTGTCAGTTCAGAGATTCGCATCACCTTACGTTCCCCGCTGCTGAGACGAGCGATGTGAACGAAGACCTGAATTGCCGACGCAATGTATTGTCGGGCAATGGATGTCGGCAGTTCGGCCCCCGACAACGCAACCATCAGCTCCAGACGATGTAACGCATCATGCGTATCGTTCGCGTGCACGGTGCTCATCGATCCATCGTGACCGGTGTTCATCGCCTGCAACATATCGAGCACTTCCCCACCGCGGGATTCCCCGACGATGATGCGGTCAGGTCGCATTCGCAATGTGTTTCTCAACAGATCGCGAGGGGTAACCAAGCCTTTCCCTTCCACGTTAGGAAGGCGAGTTTCCAGACCGACGACGTCGGCCTGCTGCAACTGAAGTTCTGCGGTTTCTTCAATCGTCACGACACGTTCTGATGCCGGAATGAACCGGCTCAGGTTGTTCAGCATCGTGGTCTTCCCTGCACCGGTTCCTCCGGAAAGCAGGATGTTCATTCGCGAACGCACACATTGAATCAGGAAGTCGGCCATTTCCGGGGCCAATGTTCCCATTCTGACCATGTCTTCAATCTGGACGATCTGCGTTTTGAATCGACGAATGGAAAGCGTAGGACCACGCAACGCCAATGGCGGGATCACTGCGTGCAAACGGGAACCATCCGCGAGCTTCGCATCGACCATCGGGGAGACTTCGTCGATACGGCGTCCTGCCTGACCAACGAGTCGTTGAATGAAGTGGAGAAGGTGTTCGTCATCCGCAAAACGAACGTCGGTACGCTCCAGTACCCCGTTTCGCTCGATGAATACGGAACTGGAACCGTTCACGAGCACATCGCTCACCGCCGGATCGTCCATCAGTTTCTGAAGTGGCCCGAAGCCATAGATCTCGTCCAACAGTTCGGCAACCATTCGGTCGCGATCACTGTCGGCCAGTTCAATCTCCGGACGATGGCACAAGTGCATCGCCAGAGCTTCGAGCTGACGACGAAACTCGGCTTCTCCCAGTTCGCCTGCTTTTGACATATCAATTGCGTCGACAATCTGCCGGTGCAATTGCGTTTTCATCTGTTGGAAGGAAACAGATGTGTCCTGCTGTTGATCTAATGCCGCAATCATCGTCGCACTATCCTCTCGGGCAACAGGCCCAATCTTCAACGCCTTTATGCCACCATCTTCAGAATCCGGTTTCCGCTGGAAATCCGTGATCCATTCTCGTTCTGTAATCCGCTATCTATCCGTCAGGCCGAGCTTATAGATGTAGCGGTTTCCTTGTGTCGCTCCGCGGTACAACGCATCTTCATCAACGACTGCCGTACGAGTTGAAATGACGGCCGGTTGAACAACCAGTTTGATGCCACCTGGGGTGTGATCGACCGCCATTAACCGCAATCCGACCATGCGAGTCACTTCAACATTCAAACCATTGCGTTGACTTCTGCCTCGGCCAGGCGGAACGATGGTTGAATACAACAAAGCGATTCGTGGTTTGCCGATCTGCTTCTCTAATTCGCTTTCGATTTCGTTACTGAACGTCGTCGACGCATTCATTGGGAACGGTGCATTCTGCATCGAGAATTGCCCATCGCGCTCCGCAAGATCGTCTCTCGACCAACCAGACTGAAACTGTCGCATGAGCACGTCATTAGCGAGCCCGGCACCGATATCAACCAGTACCATATTTCCCACTCCATCTTTGCCCGGCAAAGAGAGCGTTAACTCCGGCAAGCCATCAGGCCCTTCGACCACCTGATGATTCGTAGCGTCCCAACCATATTGATCGGCACCCTCCCGGGCTTCAATCATCAATGCCCAGGCAGGCACTGAATCGTCAGGACTCTTCTCAAGGATCGCAATCGGCCAGGCCGGAACAGTCCCAATGCTGACAGGTCTCACCCCATCAATCACGTTGCAGACAGAAGCGTTGGCCGTCACCGCAACATCTGCTCCTGGCTGCCCGGTAAACGCCGGTGCAATCATGCCGACAGGGTTGCCACTGCGACGATCCCGATGAACAGTAACCAGCACCGACGTCGGATCTTCATCGGTCTCAATAGAGTCAGTGTGACCAGTCTCCGGGTCGTACTCTGTCTTCCCGAGCCGGATATCGACCGTGGCGACATGAGGACCGAAAACTGGTGTCTCACGAATCAGCGATTCAATGACAAAGCGAACATGATCAGCATGATGTTCAGAATCAAAGTCTGGCTTCAGATTGTCATCTGTCACCAGTTGCTGAGCCCCTGCCAGCGCGGCCGCTTCCGCAGCAGATCTGGTTTCTTCCAGTGCATTCGAAAGCCAGTATTCATTCAGAACGAGAGCCATGCAGGCACCGCAAACAAACAACGCCACTGCGATCGCCGGCATAATACCGCCTCGCCGTGACGCCATCTGAACGGGTTCTCGCAGGCGAGACATCATACCATCGGTTCTTGAATGCAATTGAAGTAAATCGTCTCAGCTCTCCTGAGAAGTGAGCGAGTCAGAAATCCGGTTATCTGACTTCCGGAGTCGTCACCATCGCGGAACTTGGAGCAGGAGCCCCCGGCTGATTTCGTTGAGCACCTCGCAGATTCGGAGCAGGACGCCCAATCCCGCCGCCGTCTCCCTGTCCGGAGTTGTTTCGGCCACTGTTTTCATCCAGGCGTCCATTGCGGAAGGTATTCACACCGCGTCCAGGCCCTGAGAAAATTTCGGTCGTGAACGGAGGAGCAGGTTCTTCAGGTGGTTCTGGTGAGTAACCAAGAATTTCATACAACGTGGCTCGATCCTGATCGCTCACAGCAACGACTCCGGTTCCTTTTCCACCGGGTGCAAATGTGAAATCAAGAGCCCCTTTATCGCGAGCCAACAGAATGATGTTGGCCTGTTCACGAGTCAGTTCAAGCGTCACATTCAACTCGCTACGCCCCCCGCCGACGGCTCCCAGTTCGAGAACCTTGACTCCTTGAAACAGAGTCAAAATCCGTCCCCCGGTCTTTTCGTCATCAGGAGCGGAACTCGGAATGAAGTGGACGTTGACATATTGTCCCTTCTCGGCCACGAACGGCGCCGGAGCAGAGACAGAGACGGCAACCATGTCTGGCGAAATCTCCAGCGGAGCATTCTTGCCAGGCGGATAGAGATCGAGCGACTTAATAGGTTCCGCCGCGTTGATCTTGTTCTTCACGACACGGCCAACAAGCACGCGGCTTGTCAAAACGGTATCGCGAGTCACCTTCGAACGGTCAATTGGGCCCATTGCCAGATGCGCTTCAGTGACGCGCGTTCCCGGCTCCAGTTCACTGAGAGCCATAGGAACAGTCAGGCGTGTGTCAGCAGGCGCAGGAGCTTCGCGCGCCAGCAGTTTCTTACCGATGTACATGACAACAAGAAGGCCAACGACCCCCAGCATTGCCATAGTCAGAAAGGCAGGTGACATTCGACGCACAGCATGACTCCCCTGGAGCATATTGCAAAACGTGTGATCCCGATCACGGTGGTCACACGTGGCAAGTTCTCTTAAATCTCAAACACATCACTAAAATCATCAGTCGAATCAGAAATCCCTTCCTGATTGCTCACGTCCCTGTGAACAGCGTTCATGCCTGTTGAAACCCAAACAGAAGCAACCGGCACTACTCTTTCAGCATTCTGGTCTGGGAAATCAGACTCTGCCCCTGAATGTTGTATCCAACCGGCCACAACAGATTGGGAGCGACTGCCGTCATCGGGACGCTTACAGTCACAATGACTTCTTCCCCTGAATTCTCTGCAAGCTGCGATTCCACAACTGCCGAAGGTCCCCAGGCTGTTCCCAAAGAACGCTGAACTTCCTGCTCAACATCCTCTGGCCAGACTCCGTTCAATGTCGCAAGCCGAGCCCCTGCTCTTGAGGCTTCCACAACATGGCTTCGCGCTGACATCAGAAACGAAAACTCAAAGATTCCCAGCAGCAACAGCAAAAGAATGGGAAGCGTCAGCACAAGTTCCATGCTGATCATTCCCCGCCGTCGTTGCGTCGCCGCCTTGTTTGTCCGAACAAGCCGGATCATGGAATCACTCCTCCAGCAGGTTCTTCATGAACAGGAGTGGCCGGAACCACTTCATGGGTCACCGGAGTCGGCCGGACAATATTCCATCCCAGAACCAGCCATGTGGCCAACGCAACAGGTCCGGCATAGGTCATCACGCGGCGACTCTGCTTGGCCTGAACATCTTCGATGGTCTCCATCTTGTTCAGATCCCGCCCAAGCGGATTTCCTTTCGCCACGTACTTCTCTCGTGTTTTTCTGGCTCCACTTTTCCAGACATTCCAGAAGACAACCCCGGTTGTCCCAATTAAAACGAGAATCGTACTGACGATGAGCAGTTGCAACGTCAACGTGAACCCAAGCCATACGCTCAGTGCTCCCATCAGTTTGACGTCCCCACCGCCTCCACCGCCGACCATCCACAAGACAAACAACAGTCCGAATCCGACTGCAAACCCCAAAATCGCCGATCCAAAATGGTGCCAGCCATCGGTAATGGACATGTAAAGCTGGTAAATCCAGCCAGCAAAGAACATCGGAAGCGTCAACTTGTTAGGGATGCGCTTCATCGTGAAATCGGTAAATGCACAGGCCGCTGTGAAAAGCGTAACTGCGATGACCAGCACCAGAGTACTGGCGTTCAAACTCAACATGACGTGCGATCTTTCCTGCAACGTGATGAAGCTGTCAAACACGGTCGGTGTTGATCAACCTGCCCCTTCATTCACAGCGACGGCCCCGCGCTGATGTCGCTGTGAAAAGTCAGAATGCCGACTGTTACCGCTGCGTTTCACACCTTGTCCGGAAAATGCGGTTTCTGAAGATCACTGCAAACAATGTTTGCAACGAACCTTAAAAATGCACATCACCGGATCGATGCAATCACATGATCACAACACTCGACCTTGCAACTTTACGACACGTTTCCCGACCACAGCGGAAAGTCACTCTGCTTTTCTCTGATTTCCCGATTCGACTTTTCCAAACGAATTGGAATATCTGGACTTGCCTGCACCGGCAGGCCTCCCACTCATCTTCGGCAATTCTCGCCGGTCGAGGTCAAACTCTTCTAAATGTCACCTAGATTCAGCAGAACCGGGGCAATCCGGTGCCGAGCATGCCAGCCGCAACAATTAGTAGGGTTGCACGGATTTTCACGACAAAGCATGGCCACCAATACCATTCGCGGTTCCTGAGCGCCCTGTCAGAGAGACTAGGCCGTCAGGAGGCGGGAAAGTGCCGATATCAATATTCGAAATCTTCATTCAGTGACGATTTTAGAATCGCTCCCCTGTTGTCGCGCCGAAAGCTGATCCTTCGGGAACAAAACAGCACGGTGCGAAAGCACGATTGACCAAGTCGGTCGAAAGCCTCGTGGTGTGATCCGGACATGTTTTTTCGACATTCGGCGCTGCTCGTGGTCTGGTCCCTCTCCGTATTCACCTGCTGTCAGCAATGCAGGTCTGAGCCCCCACGAAATCGACATCTTCAACGCCACGCATGCGATCTCATCCTGAATTCCGGAACCATTTCAGTCCGTTATGTTTCCGCTCGTGGCGATGCAATACGAAACGCGACTGCCCTGCTCCGCCAGCAAGGCCGCATCCTCACAATTGTGGCCACTGACGAGCACGGTGTTGCGACGTTTTCAGGTCTAACGAGCGGGATCTATGAGATCACCATTGGAAATCGCTCGGAATTCGTCCGCATCTGGACAGAAGAATCCGCGCCGGCCCTTGCCAAAGATCCATTAACGCTGATTCAGGACAGCCGCCCCATCGGAGCGAGCGGCCCTTACGCCGCACTGTCTCTCATGAGTCCTGGTGGCAGTCCGGCTCCATTTCTCCTGAAATCGGAAGACGCAATTCGGACATGTCGCAACTGTGAAATTCGACTCACCCCTGAACCGTGATTCGACCGAAAATCAGACTTGGTTGCCCCTGAGCAAACAGATCAATCCTTTTTGACGGACAGTTAAACGACTTAAGAAGAGCGACACCAGACGACATGCAGGAACGAGACGCCAAGATCGAGAATTTCGACCATCTCCATGCATATGTGCATCAGACACTCTGCGAGTCTGAGAACTTGCTGGCGGACCAGTTCCACACCAGCAGACGCGCCCTCTTCACCAAAGGGGAACTCTGCGGGATCGAGTTCTCACTCCAAGGGTTGCGAAGCGTGCGTCTTGGAGCCATCTGGGCGGCAGATCAGAATGTCATCTACTTCTATAACGCACGCGGTGAACGTGCGTTGAAGGTCAAACTCAACCAACGCCTGAAAATCGAAACACAGGCCGCAGGTTAAGGGCATCTCGACACGGCAGCATCCGTGACACGCCATAAAAAGAACAACGCCGGAATGGTGTCCGGCGTTGTTTGAATCGAATTCCAATTGCAGGGTCAACTGGATCGCTGCAAAGCAGCCTTACTTCTCATCGTCTGCGTAGGTCCACTCAACAAGCGTGGACTCATAAGAGACGATCTCTTCTGGACGGAAGTAGATCGCAATTTCACGAGCGGCTGATTCAGGGCTATCGCTGCCGTGAATCAGGTTGACTTGGCGTGACAGACCGAAATCGCCACGGATCGTGCCTGGGGCAGATTCTCGTGAGTTGGTCTTGCCCATCATATCGCGGACCACCTGCACAGCCCCAGGGCCTTCAGCAATCAAGGCAACCACTGGCCCGGAAGTGATGAACCCTTCCAGCTGTGGATAAAATGGCTTTGAAACGTGCTCAGCATAATGCTGCTTTGACAGTTCTGGAGTGACCTTCAACAACTTCATGGCCACGATCTTCAAACCACGGTCTTCAAGACGGGTCAAAATTCGCCCGCACAAGCGACGTTGAACAGCATCTGGCTTAAAGAGAATCAATGTTTGTTGCAAAGACATGAAAAACCTGGCGTCACTATCTAATAATGATCTGGAAACATTGTTTCGTCTCGCCGAGTCGTTCAACGAGACGAAGCCCATGAAATTTCAAAATACTTATCGTTGATCGTCGCAACACTGCGATGCGACAACCGGCCACTCAGCCCAGAAGCTTCCTGCCCGATCACAACGGCCGGCCAAATTGCAGGAAAGAACCCTGTCAGTTTGCAGATGTGCCTGCGGCTTGCATCTCTTTCAGAAACCGCTGGAACAGATAATGACTGTCATGCGGACCTGCACTCGCTTCAGGATGGTATTGCACACTGAATGCCCCAAGTTCAGCATTCTCAATCCCCTCCACAGTCTGATCGTTCAGGTTGATGTGAGTCACAGTGGTTCCGGCTGGCAACGTCGACGCATCGACGGCAAAGCCGTGATTCTGTGAGGTGATTTCAACCTGACCACTCTTCACATTCAGCACCGGCTGGTTTGCACCGCGATGACCGAACTTCAGTTTAAAGGTCTTCGCTCCGAGCGCGAGCCCCAGCAACTGGTGCCCCAGACAGATTCCAAAAATCGGTTTCTTGCCGAGCACTCCACGAATCGCCTCAACCGCATAATCGAGTGGCTCTGGATCGCCAGGGCCGTTCGAGAGAAACACGCCGTCTGGGTTCAATGCGAGAATTTCTTCCGCAGTAGATGACCCCGGAACAACTGTCACCTTGCAACCCAACTCTGCCAGATGGCGTGGAATATTCCACTTCATCCCGTAGTCGATCGCGACGATGTGCAGGCCGTTCTCAACTTCAGGGCGTGCCGCGATGCCTGGGGTAATCGGGTTGATGAGCATCTCATGCAACCCTTCTTTCCATTCACGATTTGATGTCGACATGACCTGTCGCACCAGATCCTGCCCGACGAGCGTTGGGCTGTTTTGTGCCTTGCGCACCAGAGAAGCGTCATCAAGATCGACGGTGGAAAGAACCCCCGTCATTGCTCCCTGAGTGCGGATGTGGCGTACCAGAGCCCGAGTATCGATTCCCTCAATTCCGATAATCCCGTGATCGCTCAGGTATTGGCCCAGCGACTGAGAAGAACGGAAATTGCTCGGTTCATGGCAAACTTCACGAACAACGAATCCTCGAAGCGACAGTTTGTCACTCTCGATATCTTCAGGATTGATCCCGTAGTTTCCGATCAGAGGATTTGTCATGGTGACAATCTGACCGTTGTAGGAAGGATCTGTCAGAATTTCCTGATATCCGGTGAGACTCGTATTAAAAACGACTTCTCCGTAGACCTCTCCAGACGCCCCAAAACGAGTGCCTGTGAAGACAGTACCATCGGCCAGTGCAAGCTTTGCGGGTTCGGACATGCCAGACATTGCGCCTTTTTTCAGAAAAAATTGTTCGGACATTTTTATCAGACTCTGCGATCTGGCGAAAGGATTCCCCCTCAGGATCACGCAAAGTCTGAAAAGTCGCCCAAAATTCGCTTCCATCATCACGGCTCTTACCAAATGGGAAATCCCACTGGAAATGGCCGCTGTTTGATGAAAAACGTCCCTGCTCAGCGATCTCACAGAGCAATCATAACCAAATTCAGGCGTGAGTATGGGGCCGATACAGAAATTCCCCCCCTGAGATTCCACAATCTGAGATTTGCGTAGGGGGCACACGTCGGGGAAAAGGCCCAATTCCCCTCAGTCCCCCCCCAAGATGAGCACCGAGAAACCTCATCCACAAAACTCTGAATTTGATCTCACCTGAATTCGTGGTCGCTTACCGAGGGCTTTACGCCGGGTTCAATTTCTTTTCATTCTGATAGGCAACCGCAGCCTGAATCGCTCTTACAAGAGCAAATACGATAATCACCTTCAGAAAGATCCCCCGAGTAAGCATCTCAGGATTGCCAGCCACGGTGACCGCCTGACCACCGAGATAGAGAATTAACCCCAGCACAGTACAGGGAACCGGAAATCGGTAGATCAGCAGTCCCAACACCAGAAACAGGACCCCGCTCCCGATGAACCCCCAACTGGTCCATTCAAGGTTCACAACCGCCTGCTCTTTCAATCGTGCAATTTCGGCATCATCGAATTCCATCCCCTGCTCTTGCAGCCGAAAGATCTCTGCATTGAATGCCTGATCCACATTCGCCTTGGCAAGATTCAGCATCACCACGTTCGCTGCAATTGTCAGAATGCCGACGACAAACATTGTTACCCGAGCAGACGCCAGATGTGTTTTACGAGCAGACTGAGCCAGACTTCCCAGACCATCTTCAAGCGACTCTGGCTGCTCAACGGCACTCGCCCCTCCAGATTGAGGGGAACTGACAGGATCGCGATTAGCCGCAGGAGTCAACTCAGGAAATGAATACGGATTCTTATTATCAGACATAAGCTGGCCCTGTAGATAAAGATCGACATTAACCGAAAATCATATCCCTTGCGCGCACATCTCAAATAGAAAGCCACCTGACCAAGATCTTCGAGCAAGATCAGCGATCGCCTCAGCATACCCCAGTGTGAGAATCCGCAATAGAAGATTCTTCAGTAATTGCTTCTGCGTGCATCGAGTACGAAACGACCTGGCAGCGTGAAAACAGTACCCGTTTGCCTCGTCTCATTCTTCGCACAGGAATCAACACGAATAAGCTATCGCAGCCTGACACGTAGAATCGACTTCCGCACCTGAGTGACGGCCCAACAGACGGTATCTGATTAGCCTTCGACACCAACACTGGAGACGCGGTTCCTACCATTTGCTTTTGCATGATAGAGCGAGCGGTCGGCGGCAGCCAAAAGAGAATGCAGCGTCGGGTTGACCTGTTCCCCTGAACTGGCCAGCCCAATGCTCACTGTGAGATTCAGAACGCGTCCATCCGCCAACTGAATGGTCGTAGCTTCCACCTCTGCCCGTAGACGCTCTGCAACCAGTTTCGCATTTTCGTATGAAGTTCGCGGGAGTATGACCGCAAACTCCTCGCCTCCCATTCGTCCGAACAGATCCCCTTTACGCAGCATTCTCGCCACAATACGCGAAAAACAAACGAGAACTTCATCACCTGCCGCATGCCCATATTCATCATTCACACGTTTGAAGTGATCAATGTCGATCATCATCACTGCAGGCACCAGCTGATATTGCGCGGATTGCTGAACCAGCATCTCTCCCTGATTCATAAAAGCGCGACGGGCAAGCGAGTCTGTCAGAAAATCATGACTTGCGGCATGATTCAGACTTGCCAACAACTCATTCCGAGCTGAATTCACACTCGCTGCAGTTAACGGTCCCAGCACAAGGAACGCAATTCCGAGTCGAAGCGAAATCGTTTCCTGAACCAAGTCCGTCGAAACCGGATAGAGCACCAGGACCCCGGACGCCACCGCACCCAGAAGGCCGCCGCAAGTCAACAGACAGAGCAATGCAGTGCGAAACAGGTCATAAGTTAAAGCGCACCATAATAAGGCCGGTGCAGTGAAAGCAATTGCACCAGGCCC
>JBEBTF010000077.1:0-17812 GCA_040393865.1 Planctomicrobium piriforme
TGCCCTGCCAGCTGCGCAGTGCCCGAGCGGGTTGCTCACGCACGTGTTCGTGCCACCAGATGATCAGGCTGTACAAGAGCAGCGCCAGGGGTGCCGTTCGCTGGGCGGCGGGACGAGTCCGGTTCTGCGGCTCACCGATTCCCAGGTGTTGCTTGGTGTCGTGGAACGTCATTTCGATCGACCACCGCCATGAATAGCGACGCAGCACCGTCTCCACATCCGCACTCAGATCGGTGGTGTAGAACACTTCGGTCCCTCTCCCACCCCGCAAATGTTCCACGGCAATCACCAGCACATCTCGCTCAGGCGCCTTGAAGAACCGGCAGACCTGAGTCGCCACGCGAACGTGATACGTCCGTCCGGAGAACAGTTTCAGGTGGAGTTTCCCACGGATGGTGGGCGCTGGGTTAAGACCTTATGATTCCCAGTGCGGGGAATGAGCGTGTCATCAATGGTCAGAAAGACCGTGGACATGGTGGCTGTGACCAGATCAAAGACCGCCAGACCGACCGCATCGACCGACCAGCTGGCGGAGGAGAAGAGCCGATGAAAAGCGGAATGATGGCGCGGTGTTCCACTGGCCCGGACCATGCCGAGGATGGTTCTGCGAGGTGCCACCAGCCATTCGGAGACCAGAATCAGCAGATTCTGAAATGCAGGCTGGGGCATTTCGGCAGCAAAGACTTGCAATACGGGGAGAAAACTTGTAGCAACATCCATGGGAGCCATCCTCTTCCTTGAAGGCGTTAGACACCTCAAGAATCAGGCTCTGGCTCCCACTCTTCAACCCCAATCTGCGATCAGATCACATCCAAAAAGTGCGAAAGTCGAACTTTGAGGCTATCCGGAAAGTGGTCATAGTGACGTTGCTCCCCAAAGAAGCTCCAATTTTCCATTGGAGTTCATACCAATGGGCCGAAACGAGGGCGGTCGATCCATCGATTGTAAAATAACAACCGAGCTCGGTGAGAGCTCGGTTACTTTCCCAAGTCTACGCCTCGCTCATGCCCGCAGCTGGTTCAGTTGCCTGACCTGAACGAACCTTCTCTTCAATACGACGCCCGACTTCGGCATCGATGCTTTTCCAGTATTCAAACGCTCTCTCCAGAACTGGACTGCGTACGCCGCCCAGCAGGCTTCCGGAAACGGTTTCAACCAGTCGGGCACGCTGCGCCTCATTAAAGACATTCCGGACCAAATCGCCAGCCTGGCCGAAGTCATCATCCTCGGCATGCAAGGTATAGGCACTGCGCACCATCTCGCCATCCGCTTCCCATCCGTCGTCCACCTTGCCGGTCTGATCAGCCCAGCTCCGCCCCTCTGAATTCGGTGCGTAGACAGCCTGATTTCCGGTGTGCTCGTAGGTCATCTGTCCATCAAACAGATACGTGTTAACCGGCACCTTTGGTTTGTTGACAGGCAATTGATGGAAGTTCGTCCCGATGCGATTGCGTTGGGCGTCCGCATACGCAAAGGCCCGTCCCAGCAGCATTTTGTCAGGTGACAACCCGATCCCCGGCACGGTATTCCCTGGCGAGAACGCGGCCTGTTCGATCTGAGCGAAGAAGTTCTCCGGATTGCGATTGAGAGTCATTTTGCCGACTTCAATCAAAGGGTAATCTTTGTGTGACCAGGTCTTCGTCAGGTCAAACGGATTGAAGCGATATCCCTTGGCTTCTTCATAACGCATCACCTGAACCGACAACTTCCAACTTGGGAACTCGCCCCGTGCGATGGCATCGAAAAGGTCGCGCCGATGGAAATCAGCATCGGCCCCCGCCATGTCTTTGGCCTCTTCATTAGTGAATTGTTGCATGCCCTGTTGGGTGTGAAAGTGATACTTCACCCAGAACCGCTCACCTGCGGCATTGATCCACATGTAGGTGTGTGATCCATATCCGTTCATGTGGCGCCATGTTCGAGGCAGGCCGCGGTCGCCCATCAGATAGGTCACTTGATGCGCTGTCTCTGGATTATTGGTCCAGAAGTCCCATTGCATGTGGTTGTCACGCAGCCCGGAGTCAGGTAAACGCTTCTGGCTGCGGATGAAGTGAGGAAACTTCATTGGGTCGCGTACAAAGAACACTGGCGTATTATTTCCCACCAGATCGTAGTTCCCTTCCTGAGTGTAGAATTTCAGTGAGAAGCCACGAACATCTCGCCATGTATCCGGGCTCCCTGCTTCGCCCGCAACTGTGGAAAATCGAGCGAGCATCTCGGTCTGACAACCTTGCTGAAACAGTGCCGCCTTGGTGTAGGCAGAGACATCGGCTGTTGTTTCGAAGACGCCGAACGCGCCCGCTCCCTTCGCATGCGGTTGACGTTCCGGGACTTTCTCTCGATTGAAGTGAGCCATCTGCTCAAGAAAATGCACGTCATGAAGGAGAATTGGCCCGTTAGGTCCAATCGTCAGCGAGTGACGATCACTCTGGGCTGGCGCCCCAGATCCTGTTGTTGAGCCATGAGCGTTATTGGTGTTCGGGTCGGCCATTGTCTCTCTCCTGTCAACAAACTGTTTGCGGTGAAAAATTGGCAGCAAGCTACGACCGTCGAGAAGCAGCAGGGATAGGTCATCTTACCGAATAAAGATGGACTGCACCAAACCGGTTCCAAGTCGAAACGAATATTTGAGACTCAAATAAGACGCGCCTCCGATTCGTCTGGAAAGACGGAAACCTCCAAGGATGTTGCTGGACCGAACTGTTCCAGGGCAGATGGTTTCCACCTTCCAAATCCTTTTGAGTGGGCGGATCACTGACCTTCTGCCTCCCAGCTTGGCGGTCTCGAATAAGAATCGACCGGTGAACTCCCGGGCCTGTGGCTCTACTCCAGCCGGGACTTCACACATTGTTAACAGTGCGTTCGCGATTGATTCACAAGTCGGCGATAGGCTTGCCCCGAGTTGTATTTCGATGGCTTCTTTTCATGACTTCTGAGAGAGCGAAATTCATAGGAATTTGCCTGAGTTTTTCTGAATTGACATATCTGTTGCAGAGAAAAACAGGCTTCCTTCCCACTCTCACCCGACAAGCAGACATCGATGTCATTTGATCGGTCAGGTTGATCTCATCTGACAGCAATCTTTTTCATCTTCCAAAAGTGATCCCAATGAGACTGAACAGAAGAATTTCCGATAACAGCCGGACGCTTCGCAAGGCTTTTACCTTGATTGAATTGCTGGTCGTGATTGCGATCATCGCAATTCTCGTGGCTCTGTTGTTGCCTGCTGTTCAATCAGCAAGAGAGGCAGCCCGCAGAACTCAATGCAAAAACAATCTGAAACAAATCGGCCTTGCTCTGCACAACCACGCCGACACCCATGGAGCATTTCCGCCTGGGTATGTTTGCTATGACGAAACCGCCAATCGATTCAAAGTCGGTGGATGGCAGGACACTGTGAATGAAATCGGGTTCTCCTGGTTGCCAATGCTGTTGCCATACGTGGAACAGATGGGGCTCTGGCAGAATGTCAGTGACTGCCATGACAGTCGCGTTGATGCCCACGAACACAACCCATCCGATGACTGTGAATTTCACCCCGAGTTCGGACATGTCGGTCGGAAAACTCCAGAATTCCTGCAGTGCCCAAGCAACCCGACTCCTTCCCTGCTGTTCAGCGGAATGTCTTTGGAATCACTCTCAAAAGGAAACTATGCCGCAAGCTGGGGCTCTGGAAATATGCTTTCCTGGGAATCAACTGCAACCACTGGCGCGTTCGCTTGTCACTTCGTGAACCAGAACAAAATCGTCAAGGGACTGGGAGGCTCAGGCGACCGGTTTCAGCATAGCATGGGAACCCGCATCGCCGACATCACCGATGGAACAAGCAACACTGTCGCCGTGAGCGAAGTTGCGGCAACAGATGGAATGTCAGGAACAACCAGCCGTGATGTTCGCGGAGTCTGGTTCAATCCAGGAATGGGAGCATCCGTCTTTTCAGGTGCCCGTGTTCCGAATGCTCGTATTCCAGACGTGATCCCTTCGTGCGACACATCTATTCCAGATAACTCTCAGCCTTATCTGAAGTGTCAAGAGAACAACACCACTGCGGACGTCTTTGCTGCGAGTCGGAGTTTCCATACCGGCGGTGTGAATTCCCTGCTCTGCGACGGGTCTGTTCGTTTCTTCGCCGAAAACATCGACAACACAACCTGGATGTCTCTCAACACTCGTCAGAACGGCGAGAAACTCGGTGAGTTCTAATTCGGCATCCTTCGCGATCTGCCAGTCAACACCACCGTTGTAGCTGACTCGCGAAGCTGAATCAGAACTGGGTTGGGTTAAACCTAATCAAATATTCCGCATTAATTTTATTGTAGCGCAATAACAAAGGGAGTCTTGACATGAAAATGAACCGCCAGCGGATGCTGAATTCGGGTTCTTTTCGACGTGGATTTACATTAATCGAATTGCTCGTGGTCATTGCGATCATTGCGATTCTGGTTGCTTTGCTTCTTCCAGCCGTGCAACAGGCCCGGGAAGCCGCTCGACGATCTCAGTGCAAAAACAATCTCAAGCAGATTGCTCTGGCATTGCATAATCATGTCGACACTCATGGCAGCTTTCCCCCAGGATACGTCTGCTATGACGAGAACGCGAATCGCTATAAAGTCGGGGGATGGCAGGATGATGTCAATGAAATCGGGTTCTCATGGTTGCCGATGCTGCTTCCGTTCGTCGAAGAATTCGGACGCTGGACTCATGTAACAAATTGCCACAACGAATGGCTTGATAGCGGAACAAGCAATCCTTGTGACCATTGTGAATCTCAGGACGATTTGGGAAACGTTGGACGTGAATCCATGGCCTTCATTCAATGTCCAAGCAATCCTCGCGTTCGCAAAATGTTCGGCGGAGCAATCAGTCTTGAAGCACTGGGCAAAGGGAACTATGCCGCAAGCTGGGGCTCTGGAAATATGCTTTCCTGGGAATCAAACACGACAGCAGGTGCCTTCGGTTGCTATTTTGTTCCACAAGAGAAGATCACCCGTTCACTCGGAGGCTCAGGCGACCGTTTCCAGCAACGCAAGGGAAGCACTCCTGCTGACATCTCTGACGGGATGAGCAATACCATCGCAATCAGCGAAGTGATCTCTACTGACGGAACCAGCACTGCTTCATCCAGCCCTGACATTCGTGGGGTCTGGTTCAGCCCGGGGATGGGAGCGAGTATCTTCACAGGTGCACGGACTCCGAATTCACAACTGGCAGACGTCATTCCAGCATGTGACACAACAATTCCGGACACATCCCGTCCGTATCTGAAATGCACCTCCAATAACTCTACTCCCGACGTGTTTGCTGCGGCTCGTAGTCACCACACAGGCGGTGTGCAGGCGGCGATGTGTGATGGATCAGTACGATTTGTCAGCGACAACATCAGCAATATTATCTGGAGTGGACTTAACACTCGTGGTAACAACGAAGTGATTAGCGAATTCTAATCCGGTTGTATCTCACCTGACTGTGTCGTCCGCCTTCTTGTTCAAAAATGATGTTCTGAAAAACTCACTGCGAGCAGACAAATCATGTCTACTCGCGGTGTTCAGACAGTCATAAGATTCGAGCAATCGTGCCAATGGGAGATACGGGGCCTGAGGGCCCCTTCCTTATTCACGCCTGCTGATTCAGAGTCAGGTTGCCTGCACAGAGGCTGTATTGTTTGTGCTAATATTCAACCAGTCCACGAATCGTTATTTAGAAACATTTCCAGAGAGACACCAAAGTCTTCTCTGCATAAAATTCAAAGTTAAAGGTGCGTTATGAAGTTGGTTTGTGCAATTGCCTTGTTGATTCTTTCTGTCTCGTTCAGTGGATGCGGCGGTGCAACCGAAGCGGGATCTTCCGAGTCAGACAAGGTTGTTGCTGCAGTCATGTGCCTGAATGATCGAGCCATGGACGAAGGAGATTTCAAAACAGCCTTTGTCGACGGTGCAGCTCCCAAGAACCGAGCCGACTATTTCAGCTCCGCAATCGAAGTAGTCAGCGCTCCGAGTCTCTCTGGCAATGAAGCCACGATTTCAGTCAAAGTCTCTCAAGGAAATTCCAGTTCCGAAGGAGGCAAAGGGCTCAAGGCAACGAAAATCGGGAACGGCGAAGTGACCTGGAAGCTGAAGAAAGATGAATCCGGGTGGAAACTCACGGAAGCCCCACTTCCATAATGAAAATGGAATTCTGAAGAACGTGAGCGGCGAGATTCGTCGCTCTATCTTTAGCTCTTGCGGTGACGGTGTGAAGCGGTTGATATTACTCATTCTATGTGGCGTCGCTGGAATTGCGGCCGCTACGTTGCTTTCACGATCCAAGATCCCTTCTGATAATCCGGTTGAAGTCGATCCATCTTCTCAATTGACGCAATGGACTCAGTTTCTGAATGAACAGTTTGCAGGAGACCATTCCTGCCGCGAATGTCATCAGAAAGAATTTGACGCACATCAACGTTCCGGGCATTCTCATACCGCCACTCGCATGGAACAGACGGAACTGGCGCAGTTTCTCAACGGGACACAGTTTAAAGATCCACGCCGTTCTTTAGTGTATGAATTCGAGAATCGGCCTGAAGGTTTCTTTGTCGGAGTTCAGGGAGCTGATTCAAAGCCGATCTTTCCTGTTCACTGGCTGCTGGGGTCAGGCCTTCACGCGCAAACTCCAATTTCTATTGATCCTGTTTCTGGCAAAGGACTGGAGTTTCGTTGGACCTGGTTTAATCAGGAAGAGAAACTGTCGGTCACTCCAGACCATGAACGGTTTGACGATTTCCACCCCCGCTCCACTGAAGTCTTTGGTCGCCCCATGGACGGGAAACAGGCGCTTGCGTGTCTGTCGTGTCATGCCACGATCGTTCCTCCGGCCAATTTACCTCCTCTTCGTGAAGCAGTGATCGCCAACGTCAGTTGTGAACGTTGCCATGGTCCACGGAAAAATCACGTGGAACTGGCCAAATCAGGACGCGCTCATGAAGCGCCTCCGTTGCTGACGTATCGCGATCCGGAGCAATCGATTCAACAGTGCGCTCAATGCCATCGTGACGAATCGCAGGTTGCACCAGACACGGCCCCGAATGTTCTTGTCCGCTTTCAACCGTATGGAATGAAGAAAAGCCGCTGCTATCTGGAGAGCGGAAAGACGATGACTTGCATGACGTGCCATGACCCGCACGACCAAACGTCAAAAGATCGCACTCAATACAATACGACTTGCCTTCAGTGTCATCAGGGACCTCAACAAACGCCCTGCCCCCAGTCTCCGGCTGGCGACTGCGTCAGTTGTCACATGCCTGCCGTCGAATGGCGTTCTGGAATTCAATTCCATGACCATTGGATTCGAGTTCTAAAGGACGACGAGAAACCTGACGGTTCCAGTCTTAGTTCCCCTGCGGCCTCAGCACAGGAACAGCGGCCGTGAAAGTCCTGTGGGTTTCATGTGGACTGATTTCGATTGCGATTGGGGCGTTTCTGTGCTTCCACTTCCTGCATGCCGCTCCCGTCGAGGGCGTCACGAATCCTCAGCTGCTCCCGGGTTCAGCGGGGAAATCGATGGTGGAGAAACCTGCTTCAATACAGGAAATTCCAGAGCTGCCGGACTTCGTCGACTACAACTCTCAACTGATTCCGTCGCTAACACTGCATTGCCTGCCCTGCCATCATAACGACAAAACTGAGGGTTTATTAACAAGCTCCAACAGCTTAGAAGTGGTATTGGAGCGTTGGAAAGACTTCGCTCAAAGTCATTCGCAGTTGCCTGAATCATGTGCACTGCAACCTGCTTCCGACGTTGTCCTGC
Source organism: Planctomicrobium piriforme (assembly GCA_040393865.1). Taxonomy (GTDB): domain Bacteria; phylum Planctomycetota; class Planctomycetia; order Planctomycetales; family Planctomycetaceae; genus Planctomicrobium; species Planctomicrobium piriforme_A. Next base: position 7,783 of record JBEBTF010000077.1, read on the forward strand.
AAACTTGGAATCTTCTTGTCAGATGGTGTCACGAAGGGGCTTATATTCCCCAACCAGAACCTCAAACGGGAAACGACTGGAGTTCTGACGAGCGGAATCACTGGGGATTTCAGCCACTTTCCAGACCTGCGATTCCACCGCCGGATTCAGAGAGACAATGTCGTAATCCAATCGACAATTTCATTCAGAAGCGACTGCGAGAATGCAACATTGTCCCGGTTGAGCGAGCTAACAATCGGCATCTCATTCGGCGTTTAAGTTATGCCTTGACTGGTCTTCCACCTCAGAGTTCTTTATACGATCAGTACAATAACGCTGATGACAATAAGTTAGACCTGTTGGTTGAAGAGCTTTTAAACGATCCCGGGTATGGTGAGCATTGGGCACGGTACTGGCTGGATGTCGCACGATATGCCGACACCAATGGCTACGAACATGATGGTGAGAAGCCGCTTGTCTGGCAGTATCGGGATTTTGTCATTAGAGCTTTTAACGACGATCTTCCCTATGACCAGTTCTTCGTTCGCCAGATTGCCGGTGACCTTGTTCCGTCGCCATTGAACGATGATTACATCGCTTCAGGGTTTCTTCGACTCGGAGTCTGGGACAGCGAACCAGATGAACCACTTCGAGACCGTTATGACCAGATCAATGAGATCGTGGAAGCAACCTCCTTTGCATTCCTCGGGCTTAGCATTCAGTGTGCCCGTTGTCATGATCATCCGAGCGAACCGATCACTTCAAACGACTATTACCAGTTCGCAGCACTGTTTGATCGGTTGACTCGAACCGTCAACGGACGCCTTGAGATTTCTGTTCCGTCCGCATCGGAATCAATGCTGCAGCAGGATGCAGGGAAACGTCAACAGGTCCAGCAACTCCAGAGACAGGCAATCACGGAGAACAGTGAACATCGAGCAAGTGAGTTGCGACGTCAGGCAGAACAGATCGAGAAGACGCTTACTCGTGACATGACCTACAGATTTCAGGAGTTCTCTTATCAGAAGAATTCTTCACGACTACTGCGATCCGGCAACCCTGAAAGCCCTGGTCAGTTCGTATCCCCCGGCGTTCCATCCGTTCTGATCAAATCCGCGGAGTTACCTTCAATCCAGAACCGCCTCGATTTTGCGAACTGGCTGGTCGCAGAGAACTCAGGTTTACTCGCACGTGTTCTGGTGAACCGTGTCTGGTACTGGCATTTCGGGCGGGGGCTCACATCCACACCGGGAACAATCGGACTGAGCGGCGGTTCTCCAAGTCACCCTGAACTTCTGGAATGGTTGTCCTGCTGGTTCGTCGAGGAAGCAAACTGGTCAATCAAAAAATTGAACCGTCTGATCGTGAACAGTGCAACTTATCGAATGTCAGTTCCACACGAGAGCCTTTCCGCTCGGGCAGAACTTTTTGGAGAGTTCTCCTTCAGGAAGTTGCGAGCTGAAGAAATTTATGACTCAATGCGTCACGCGTCTGGAATGCTGTCCCGTCGACAGTTCGGCCCTCCGGACCAGCCCAAGTTTTCAGCTCTGCACCATGCAATGGTGCCGGAAGTGACTTCGCAAGGCATAAGCACCTCTGAACATCGACGGGCGATTTATCAGCTTGTCAAACGCACGCTGCCTCATCCGTTTCTGGAACCGTTCCAGTTTCCGGACAGTACACAAGGCTGCGTCATGCGAACAGATGTCAGCAATCCAATTCAGGCGGCCACGCTCTGGGAAGGGACTGATGCTGACGCGTGTGCCACAGCACTGGCTGAAGACCTTCTGCAACGCGGAGACCTTGTCACATCGGACCAGCAAATTCTGGCAGCGTATCAACAGATTCTGGATCGCGTTCCCAGCGAGCACGGAATGGAGTTGAGTCGTCAATTTCTAAGTTCAGGAGAAAACACAGAGAGACTGAAGCAGTTCTGCCTGATCCTCTTCAACCTCCACGAATTCAGTTACGTCAGGTAGGTGAGTTATGAATTTGGAACACATCCTGACGGGAATGAAACAGGATCGGCGGCAGTTTCTCGGTGGAATGTGCGGTCTGCTTTCCATGGCCAGCCTGCTGTCTCGAACCTCTGCCATTGCGGAAGGCTCGCATCGTCCGAAGCAACGAATCAAACGAGTCATTTTCCTTTTCATGAACGGTGGCCCCAGTCAGATCGACACCTTTGACCCCAAGCCCAACCTGAGCCGCTACGATGGAACGGACTACGCTGGCCCTTTGAAAATTAACTCCGGAACACGAGTCTCTGGGAAACTCTGCAAATCAGAATTTCAGTTTCATAAATGCGGCGAAAGTGGAATCGAGATCAGCGAACTGTTCCCGGAACTCAGCCGGAATGCGGATGACCTGTGCGTGATTCGATCGATGCAGACAACGTCATCCCTTCACGCAGGTGCTTTACTGGAGATGAACACCGGGCGATTTCAACAGGGAGGGGCGAGTCTGGGCTCGTGGATAGACTATGGCCTGGGAGATTCACCAGATTCACTCCCTTCGTTTGTCGTGATGCTGGACCCACGTGGCGGACCAATCAATGGACAGGGGAACTGGTCAACCGGTGCTCTGCCAGTGACACCTGCAACCAGGATTCACTCCACTTCGTCTCCTTTTCCTTCTCCGAGTCGAAAACAGGAATCTTCGGAGAATGAGAAGCAGATGAGACAACTCCTGAGTCAGCTGAATCAGAAGTTTGAAAACACCGCAGGATCGCGGCCGGCATTCCAACAACGTGATCTTAGCTATCATGTCTCATGGAAGATGGGGGATGTTGCAGCGGAGACCGGTGATCTGGGACAGGAAACGGATGCAACCCAACAGGCGTATGGGTTGGACAATCCAATCACCAGAGAATTCGGCTCGCGATGCCTGCTAGCCCGTCGGATGCTTGAAAGAGGAAGCCGCTTTATTCAGATCTACTCTGGAGGGGGAGCGCAGAAAGATACCTGGGACGCACACACCGGAAACGGAGAACGCCATCGCAAGTTTGCAGGCGAAACCGATCGCCCTATCGCCGCATTGTTGACCGACCTCAAACAACGTGGACTCTGGGAAGAAACCGTTGTTGTCTGGGGAGGCGAATTCGGGCGAACTCCGACAGTCGAATATCAATCAAACGGAAGGGATCACAATCCCTATGGGTTCTCAATGTGGCTTGCCGGAGGACCTGTTCGAGGAGGCACAGTGGTTGGAGCAACAGACGAACTCGGACTGCAGGCAGTTGAAACACCGCTTCAGGTGGCCGATCTGCACGCCACTCTCCTCCACCTGCTGGGAATCGACCACACCAGACTGGTCCATAATCAGGATGGACTTAATGTCAGTTTGACTGGAACGACTCCCTGCCGTGTTATCACCGAGGCGTTGTCATGAGTTCCAGTACCAGTCATCTCAATCCATTGCCTGCCCCTCTCGCAAGTCAGGTGGAACAGGTCCAAGATCGGCGAAGCTGGTGGCCATCCGGTTACCTCCTCTCGCCATCACTTGACCTGTTGTTCATTGCGAATCTCTACTGGCCACTCCTGTTTCTGTTTGCAAGTCCATCGAATCTGACGTCGCACCAGAGCCTTTTATTCTGGCAGGTTTATTTTGTCACCGCGCCACATCGCTGGATCACTCTGATCCTGATCGCGTGTGACCGCCAGAAAACCATTGGTCGAGAAGGAAAAGTGATTGGGTTGGCAGCACTCGTTGTCATCGGCTGCCTGCTCTGGCGATTGAATTCCAGCGCGCTCATTTGCCTGGGACTAATCGATTACTGCTGGAACGCCTGGCACTTTGCATCGCAGCATCATGGAATTTACCGGATCTATGAACGGAATCAGCAACCGCGTCTCACCTTCTCACAATCACTGATCGAGAAGTACGTTTATCGTTTCTTTCTGCTCTATGTCATTGCCAGGGTTTCAGGAATGGGATGGAGTCAAAGCGACTGGTCTGGATTGGGGTCTTTACAGCACTTTGACTATGCTGTCGCACTCATCCCGATAGCGTATATCCTCAGACAAACATGGAGAGTGGCTCAGGGGGGAAGCGTGTGGAGCCTTCTGTATCTGATGAGCGTCTGCACTCTTTATGGGGCGATGCTCTACACGTCACACATGGAATGGCAAAGACTGACTGTTCAGCTCGCATTCTGCTCCGCGGTGTTTCATGCCGTAGAATATCTGTCTGTCGTCACTTGGGCATCGAGTTCAGAGAAGAATCGACAGCGTCTTGATCTCTGGGGGAAGCTCACCAGAAGCTGGGGAGCCTTTCTCGTATTCTTTATTCTCTTTATTGGAATCACGAATTACGTCATCGCTCAGGGACACGAAGAAACATGGATTCTCGTAAATCTGATGGCCGCGTTTTTGCATTACGGCTATGACGGCATGATCTGGAAAACAAATCGCAAACTTCGATCAGCCTAGAGCAGTTTGCTCTACCGACTGCCCGCGCAGCGGCCGTTTCGAATGATGAAACGCAACTCGCCGCGTGGCGGAAGTGTGGAAATGATTTCGCAAGGTACTCTAAATTTCTGATCACAACATTCATAAATCCAATGTCGCACTCCGACTTTTCCCCATCTCGAACTCGCTTCCGCCTGCTCATGGCCGTAGGTCTCGTTACGGTCTCACTGATTCCATTCATCACGCCGGGATTTATCCCCAATTGGTTTGGAAGAATTGATCTCTATGGAGTCAGTCTCGTTTGTGCCATCTGCATAGCGATACTGGTTCGCCAACTTTCGACTCACAAAACGGCACGCGTGATCTTAGGAGCCACTTCTCTAGTTTTCGGATTGCTTGTCCTGATCTCATTGAGCCAAAGTGATTCCGATCGCACTCTCTCGAACTACGCGACGGCGACGCTGGTTCTGATTGCATCGTTCCTGATCGGCCCTGCCCTGACAGGCTCTTTGCTTCGGAGTTCGACAGCAGATAACACAAAACCGAACGTGATGATCACGATCCTCACGATGATCGGAATTCTTGCGATTCCTTTTCTCTATTCTGACTCTGTCAGACGTTCGACAGAAGAAGCTTTGGCGGAATCCCTCTCGTCTCAACGTTATTATAAGAGCCTGCAGGAAGCAGAACTCCTAAGTACTCTTGCCCCGAGTGCTAAAGTTCTTGAGATCCCTGTCGCAAGTTTGAAAACCGAATTGGCTCAACAAGTGACCATGCTGGAGACATCTCTTTCTGAGGGATCGTCACCTTCGTCCCCCCGATCTGTCGCCCATGCAGGGCAAAGGGTAACTGCGCTGATGCAGCTCGATCGATATCAAGAAGCACTGAAACTGCTGAAGGAAATCAGCTCGCAAGAAGAAGCTCCTCCCCAAGTGCTGGATTTCAGCGGCCTCTGCTGCCAGCGACTCTCGCGCTGGGAGGAAAGTCGGGACTGGTATCGCCAATCTAGGCAATTTTGGGCAACGCAACCGGAAAGCCCGATGCAGCATCAGGCCCTGATCAGCGCGTACAAAGGGATTGCTTTTGCGGAACGGCAACTTGAACATCCAGCATCAGCCGAGCAAGCGTATCTCTCAGCTCTGAAACTCGAACCGAACGCAGACATTCATTTTCTGCTGGCTCGATTGTACGACCAGCAGGAGCGGACTGCAGATGCACGAAAACATGCAACTCAGGCCATGACACTGGCCCCAGCCCGATACGGTCAGGAAGGCCAATCACTTCTACGCCGAGCATCACTCTCCCACTTTGGCTGTTCCCAATTTCTCTCCAGCCTCAACTGACGCGATCAAGCAACACGGTAAATTCTAATTGAAAATAGAAAGTACCTCGTCGAAACAGAGCGGCGACTTCCTCTAAAACACAGATTTACCGCAAGGCCACTTCTCGGATAGCCTCTAATCAGAGCAGCCTTCACGCTCGACATCCAGATTTCACAGCCAGACGAGGAGAATTCACGTGTTCCAAAGGGATTCATTGCGTGTCCGTCATCTGATTTTCTTGCTGCTTGTGACAGGCGGACTCCAGCGAGTGGGGTACTGTGAAGAAAAAAAGCCCAGCGAAGAAAAGAATCCCGGCAGCATCCGTGTCCTGTCGTTTAACATTCTTGTGGATGCAAAACGAGGCGGGGTGAAACAGACTGTTGAAGTCATCAAGGCAAGTCAGGCTGACACCGTCGGGTTACAGGAAGTTGACTCGTCCGGAAGCGAATTGGCCACGCTGACAAACATGACGTTTCACAAACAGCCCAAGGGGGGAATCCTGACACGATACCCCGTTGTTGACAGATCGAAATCCGGGTTCGGACTGAAGCTGGAAATTGGCCCGAATGACTATCTCTGGCATTATAACGTTCACCTGTACCATGCTCCTTATCAGCCTTACCAGTTAGCGGAGATTCCTTACGGGAAGGATAACCCCTTTATCAAAACGCCAGCGGAAGCCATTGCAGAAGCAATTCGTGCTCGCGGAGTTGAACTGGCAACACTACTGATGGATATGGGACCGGCCATTCAAGCCAAAGAGAACATTGTCATCACAGGGGACTTCAATGAACCCTCACATCTGGACTGGACTACTTCCGCAGTGGAAGCAGGAATGATTCCCGTTGCCGTTAGCTGGCCACAGAGTCGTGCATTGATTGACTCCGGGTTCACAGATGCGTTTCGCCAGATTCACCCTGATCCGGTCGCAAAACCCGGCTATACGTGGACTCCAACGCCTGCAAAACGTGATGTGCCAGACCGAATCGACTTCGTCTATCACTCCGGGTTAATCCCAGTGAAAGCACTGGTCGTCGGAGAAGCAAAAGAAACAGCAGACATTATCGTGGCCCCGTATCCGTCGGATCACAGAGCCGTCTTGATCGAGTTCAAGTCAAAGACCAAATCGACCAGCAGCTTGAAACCCAAAGACTGAAATCACAGGAGGCAATGCAATGTTCGCCTTTTATTCCAACAGGCTCGGTTGCATTGGATCAATTCTCGTGTCAGTTGTTCTCAGCGTCCTGCTGATTGCTCTCCTGAGAGGATGCCAGACGCTTTAAACAAGGCGGCCAGGACGCATACAACGGATTACGCATTGATCACTTTGCGTAACACTGCCATTTGTGAAGCCGCCCGATCTTCAACATAAGCCATCGCCTTTTTCACCTTCGCTTCAGCAGCGGCATAGTCGTGGTGAATGCCCATCAGGATGTCGAACATCTTTTCAGCCGGAGTGCTGTCAAACTCAGGTGCCCATTCTTCCAACCCAATATCTTTAAACATCCAGCATTTTGGTGAATGGAATTCCGAGAAGGTGTGCATCATGGGCGTTCCCATCGCGAGCGCCATGATCGGTGTATGTGGCTCATGGCAGATCACTGTATGAGCTCGTTTATAGAAGGAGCACGCTTCGTCCGCATTCCAGAATTCGTCGAAGTTCACGACGTGTTTTTTGAGGTTCTCGGGTAGCGGGTCATAGATGAATTTCCGGTTGTATTCCATCTCTTTGTAAACCTCAGGTGCGATGACCACTTTCCAGCCGGTCTCCTTGACCCACATCGCGATCACGTCCTGATAAACCTTCGCTCGTCGAGTGTCGTCTGCAATATTCTGCGGTGTTGGATGCAGCGGATTCAACTTCTGGGGGCGTCGGTCGTCAACTCCGGGAGTCGTCGGAGAATGGGTGCGAAGCTGCATCGTGATAAATTTCTTATCTTCCAGCCCATGCTTTTTCATTCGGGCGAGCGCCTTCTCCTCATCAAGGACATCGATCCCAAAACAGCCGTCTGGAGCAAACTCAAGGACAGGTGGCTTCACGCCAACATCCTGCAGAGTTTTGAGAGTTTTCGAATCACGACAATAAATGAAAGCAGCACTGTTAAGCAGCGCAATGCGTTCCTCTGCACCTTTTCCCGTTACCATATCAGGAAAGTAGGACTGCCCCTGCAATCCCCAAGGTTTCCCGATTTGATTGCAGTACTCCATAAAGTCCGTACTTTGCCCCATTCCTGGGCCACGCAGGAAGAAATCGGAACGCTTAATCGCCGCCTGAACAGGGCCGTCTTTTTGTTTGAGAGCCCCTTTCACGATCTCCACATTTGGAAACCGCTTCGCGAGCATTGCATCAACCTGGCTGTTGGTGTTTTGAGCCCACAGAATCACCTTCGCCTCTGGAAGGTACTGCTCCAGAAATCGCAAAGTGCCGGGAGTATGGCCGATGTCGCCAATATTCTTGACGGCCCATGCACATTGAAGGAGAACCGTCTTCTGAGGCTTTTCCGCTCTGGCAGCAACAGGAAACAGAGTTGCGCCCAGTGAAACACCGGCAGTTTTCAAAAACGAGCGACGTGTGATCATTCAAGCACCTGGATGCAGCCGCGACAGAGGCCTAATTACAAAATCCGGTTGGCAAATTCTGGTGAAGTTCAGGCTGATTGGACTCCGCGAACGCCCCTGACGTCAAGTTTCTTATCATTCAAAACCTGACGCAACTGAAACATGTCGTACATGACAGACTTTCCGCTTTCTATGGGATCATTCCCAGAATGCCAACACACTTCCTGAAAGTTGATGATTCTTGCTCGTATTCGTTCAAATCGACGCACAATCAAATCTCATACGATCAAATCGTCACGTCTCCAAGCTTCGTCTTCGAATACGAAATCTCGATACTTTCGCATTCATTTATCTGGATCTCCGTAAAGCGCTTGACTTCGCTCTCAAATTTCCGATGTTTTACCCTCATATGGGACAGGAATTCATAAAGTCCCAGCCCCAGCATGAGGGCGACAATGAATCCCCCCCGCAGATCCCCCTGCTCCTGATTTGATCAAAGCAAGACAAGTGCCAAGAAAAATGACACGACGGAACGGATTCACACTCATCGAACTGCTGGTTGTGATCGCGATTATTGCGGTGTTGATCGCACTTCTTCTCCCAGCGGTTCAACAAAGCCGGGAAGCTGCCAGAAGAGCTTCCTGCAAGAACAACCTCAAGCAGCTTGGGCTGGCATTGCACAATTACCATGATGCATACAGCTGTTTCCCGATTGGAGCCGCATACCAACGTGGAACCGGACTGTCATGGATGGTCGGACTTCTCCCGTATCTGGATCAGGCAGCATTGTTCAACCAGTTTGATTTTGTGAGTGCCAATACAGGTTTACCTGTGTTTTCGGTGCCCAACAGAACACTGTGCAATGGGATCCAGATTTCAGCATTCAGCTGCCCATCAAGCACCATCCCTGTTATGTACACTCACACAACCCTCGGCTACTCGCTTCAACAGGCGAGTTATGTTGGTATTTCCGGAGCGACGAATCTTGATAGCTTCCCTGCAACACGAGTGCAGAACTGTTGCCAGAACAAGAATGGCAGAGTCTCCGCAGATGGTGTGCTGATCCTGAACCGTTCCGTAACGAGCGCATTGATCACAGATGGAATGTCAAACACACTTATGGTCGGAGAGTGCTCTGAATTCGGGTATTCAGCAACCAAAGAGCAGCGTCGGATTGATGGTTCTCATCTTCAAAGCTGGTACACCGGGGCTTGGGGATTGGGAACACCTCCCAGCTACGCGAGCAGTTTTGGAGCAATGGCTCCGACTCCGCAATTTAACAATATCACCACAATCAATTTCTCACCGAATGCAGTGTATATCGAACAGACCGCGGGTTCGCCGGGGATGTGGGAAGGAAGCGCGCCGATGAACCCGCTGGCATCCGCTCACACAGGGGGCGTCTTGGGGGTATTGGCAGATGGGAGTGTTCGCTTCATCAGCAATAGTATCCATCTTCCAACGTTGAAAAGTCTCGGTTGCCGAGACGACGGGCAAGTTGTTGGCGAGTTCTAAGCGTCTGTTGAAAACGTTTTGAAACTCGCTTTGTGTTTCACTCTGTGTTTCCTTTTCGGGGCCAATATGTCGAAGAAATTGCTGTTACGAATTGCAATCGCAGTCCCATTGCTTCTGGTGACTTGCGAGTCCGCCGATGCTGCAAGCCGCAGAGCATTACGTCGGGCCGCACGATATTCGCTTTACCAACGCTTTTACCAAGCTCAGCCTGTTCGCCAGTCGGCACTCCAACCGGCGAATGCCAACTCA
>JBEBTF010000078.1:0-17616 GCA_040393865.1 Planctomicrobium piriforme
CACGTGCCCGCATCTTCCCTGAAGCACCCCTCAGCCCGCCGGCACCCACCTTGGTCACCTGGAATGCAATACACTTTCGATTTTCCTAGAAAAACACTGCTTTCCCAACGGAATTTCAGATATTTGTGGGTAAGAGCGAGCTCTGTGAGCAGTGCAAACGTTGTGAGCACCATTGTGGGACCTTCCAAAGAGCGGCCCTGAGCGGACGAAAGGTTTCCAGTTCATACCTGTTTTGACGAGATTGCCTTGATATGTTGCTTGGGGAGAATCAATCCGGTCTGATTTGGTCCTGAGGACCGGGAAGGCAGTTTGTTTGGATCGATGTCTAATCGTAACGTCACCTTTGGCAAATCGGTGTGACGCGACGCACTCAACGCAACTTCAGTCGCTTCTTCACGAAGCAGCGGAATCTTCTCTGATGCGTTATTGGAAAGATCCAAGCTATTACCGTGCACACAATCGGGCACAATTGCGATTCCCAGCACCATCATTGGAGTGATCGACGTGAACGTAGTGAAACACGAAGGTGTGTACAAAGCATTTCGAGTTACAGGCCCGACAAACAATTTCCTTGGTTTGTCTATTACCCCTAACGAACCGCCCAGTGTCCGCTGCGTGCAACGTAACCTCCCGGGAGGTGGGAAATGCGAAATTGATGAAGCAAAACTCGTGACAGCGGTGTCCGAAGGGGTCTCAATTGCAAAGCGTGAATTGCAGATTGCATTGTTTGTTGAGCAGATCGAGTATGTACCAACGGACACTCCAGATTATGAAGCGTACTTCGACCTAGCGAAAGCGATTGTGTGTTCGGCTGCAAGTGACTTCAAGTGACGTAGTACTCACCCTGGCCTAATGTTGTCGGTAGAGGCGACAGGCATATAGGCCGGGCGTGCCACCACGCTGAAAACGTACTTAGAATAAGAAGAGCCGCTCACTGGGGTGGGCGGCTCTTCTTGTTGATTAAGTTTTCAACTAGGCGCTAGACTGTTTAGTAGTCCGCACCGGATGTTGAGTCGGTTCCGGAATCTCCGAAGCCGCTGAACGATCGTTTGACTGCCTGGCGAATGACTCGGTTGTCACGCTCGGCAACAAGCTTTGCGATCGCGTCGTCGACGGTCATGAAACCAAGGTCGCCGTCGATGCGGTCTCGAACCGAAACACCGCCTTGATCGCGGTCTTTCGGACCAACGACCAGCATGTACGGGATCAGGTCCAGCTGTGCGTCGCGGATCTTCTTCTTGACGTTGGCGGATTGCTTGTCGATGGTGACTCGGAAGCCGGCCTGTTGCAGTTTTGCTTTCACTTCATCGCAATAAGTCAGCATCTCGTCGTTCAACCCGAGGATGCGGACCTGCTCTGGAGCGAGCCACAGTGGAAACGCGGCGGCGAAGTGCTCGATGAGCATGCCGACGAAGCGTTCCAGTGACCCGAACGGAGCACGGTGAATCATCACTGGGCGGTGAGTTGCGTTGTCCGCACCAACGTATTCCAGCTTGAATCGCTCTGGAAGGTTGTAGTCCAGCTGCACGGTTCCCAACTGCCATTCACGACCGATGGCGTCGCGAACCATGAAGTCGGCTTTCGGGCCGTAGAACGCTGCTTCCCCTTCACATTCGGTGAAGTTCAGCCCGCTCTCCTGAAGCACTTTACGCAGCGTCGATTCCGCATTATCCCACAGTTCTGGTGACCCGACATACTTGTCTGACGACGGATCACGCTTCGACAACTGCACGCGGTAATCATCGAGGCCAACGCTGCCAAGAACGTACTTCACCAGATCAAGAGTGTCTTTGAACTCCTGCTCCACCTGCTCTGGAGTACAGAACAAGTGAGCATCGTCCTGAGTCAGTCCTCGAACGCGAAGCATCCCGTTCAGTTCGCCAGATTGCTCGTGGCGATAGACGGTTCCGAACTCGGCGAGACGCACTGGCAGGTCGCGGTATGACCGTGGAATTGCCTTGTACATCTGCACGTGGTGCGGGCAGTTCATCGGCTTGAGCAGGTAACGTTCCTGCTGCTTTTCCCACTTCGTGAGATAGGCGAACTTCTCGTCGTTGGTGCCGGATTTTGGATAGTCATTGAACTGACATCCCAAATCCTGAGCAGTGGCGAGGAAGTCGGTTTCGAACTTCTCACTCAGTTCGTTTTCTGCCAGCTTCTGCTTCCAGTTGTCGACCAGTTGGCCGGCTGGGTGCCCGAAGATTGGTGCGAACTGAGAATCTCGGTAGTACGGGAAGTGACCGCTGATTTCGTACAGTTCGACTCGCCCGACGTGAGGCGAGTAAACAGGTTCGTACCCACGCCGAATCAGTTCCTGCTTGATGAAGTCTTCCAGCAGTGCACGAACTGTCGCTCCCTTTGGAAGCCACAACGCCATCCCCTGCCCGACATCGTTCGAGATGGTGAACAGGCTGTGTTGCTTCCCGAGAACTCGGTGGTCACGACGCTTGGCTTCTTCAACCTGATCGAGGTGAGCCTGCAAGTCCTTCTTGTCGAAGAACGCTGTTCCATACAGCCGTTGCAGGTGACGGTTGTTCGAGTCCCCTTTCCAGTAGGACCCGGCGACGCTCAGCAGCTTGAATGCTTTGATGCGGCCGGCATCTGGAATGTGCGGCCCACGGCAGAGGTCAACGAATTCGCCCTGACGGTAGAAGCTCAGAGAATCGTGATCGGCGAGACCGGTTTCGATGTGCTCGGTCTTCAATTCCTGATTCATCGCGCCGACGAACTTGATGGCTTCATCACGGCTCAGTGAGAACCGTTCAAATGGTTCCGAGGCTTTGATGATGTCTTCCATCTCGGCTTCGATGCGAGGAAAATCCTCTTCGCTGATCGGAGTCTTCAGATCGAAGTCGTAGTAGAAGCCGTTGCCGGTCGTGGGGCCGAAGGCGAGGCCGACACCTTCATAGACACGCATGACGGCTCTGGCCATCACGTGGGCGCAGGAGTGCCGCAACACGCCGAGGGCAGCCGCGTCTTTGGTGGTCAGCAACTTCAATGGAATCGGGTCGGCATCCGTCAGCTCTGACAATGGACGAGCGGCGTCGACGATTTGACCATTGATTTCGGCGGCAATCGTTGCGTTGGCGAGACGCTCCCCGATTGATCGGGCGACGTCCAACGCACTTGAACCGGCGGGATACTCTTTAATTGTTCCGTCTGGAAGCTGGATCTGCATGGCTTCTAATACTTTCTGCAATCGGAATCGTGGCCGCCGTTACGAGGGGCGACACTTCAGAACGAGACCGCTAAGAGTTGTTTCTATTTGAGTGACCCGGCTGAGTCCAGTCTGATGTCGATGGGAGAGATCAATCGGGTCAGAGAAACGCAAAAACTTCCGTCATGATCAATTCGGTGATGTTTGATGCGACGTGGCGTGGCGAGTGCGATCTGTCAAAACAGGTCAGGCCGAAGCAATTTTCATTCTGCTTCGGCCTGACTGAGATTTCACTTCAATTCGTTAGGGATCGATTATCGAATCAGGTTCGTCAGTTCCTGAAGGATGTCGTTCGTCACTGTGATGGTTCGGGCGTTCGCGGAGAATCCACGCTGGGCCACGATCAATCTGGTGAATTCGACAGCGACGTCGACGTTAGACTGTTCGAGCTGGCCGGCACGGACAAGTCCGTTTCCGTTGGCCCCGGCTCCCCCGATTCGTACATCGCCGCTGCTCATGCTGGACTTGAAGAAGTTGCTGCCGACGGCTTCAAGACCTTCTGGGTTGCGGAAACTTCCGATGGCCAGCTGAGCGATCGGGAACTCGACGCCGTTACTGGCGACCCCCTGAATGATGCCGGAGGTGTCGACCTGAACTGAGGTGAGAATCCCGTTGCCGTAGCCATCCTGCACGGTTGCGATCGAAGCGTCGCCAGAGAATGAAGTCAGCCCGCTGGCGGCAGCATTTCCCCCGTCCATCACAATTTTAAAGGTCTGTGGAGTCGTCTGGCCTTTGAAGAGAATCGTGATGTTGGTGTCGCCTAGCCCCGTTCCTGTCGCAACACTGAAGTTGCGGTCGTTTCCGAACGTGATTCCGGTGATTGATCCATCGACGACGGTACCGTCAGTTGGATCGAGAAGGATGTTCAAATCCCAGGTCCCGTCCTGTTGCTTGGTCATCTCGAAATTGACGGTATGGGCTCCTCCACCAGCGTCGTACACCGGAATCCCACCGCGAACCACTGCGCCCACAGCGCCTTGAGTGGAAACGACGAACGAGTTGGCGCTGAAATCTGCTCCGCCGGTGTTTCCGGTTGCATCCGCCACTGTCAGGCTGAGGAAGGACTTGCCGGTGTTGTCTGCTTGAACTGACAACGCCCCATCGGCCCCGATGGACGCAGTGGCATCCGGGAATGCGGTGTTCAATGCCGTGAGAAGATCGCCGACGGTTGTTGTCGGACCGACCGACAGTGTTGTGCTCACAGCACCGCCATCGGCATTCGTTCCATTGATGACCAGTGAGTCACCTGCCTGATATGCAGTCGTCACAAAGTCGAGAGAGTTCAATAATGTTGCCGACGTGGCGGCAACACCCCCTGCCTGCCAGCTGGGTGAAGACAGGGTTTGCTGAGCTGGTGTCGTTCCATTTGCAGGAAGATTTCCCATCAGTTGAACGCTCTGAGTTGCACGACCGGGCACATGGGCTCCCAGCGGAATATAGATGTTCGAGACGCCTCGTGTCTGGAACGAAGGGAATCCGTCGTTGTCTTCGCCTGCCGCTCCAAAGCGTTGGACAGGGTAGCCCGTTTCGGCATCGACCAGCATTCCAGTCTGATCGATCAGGAAAGCCCCTGCTCGGGTGTAGAGATTCGAGGTGCCGTTGTTCACGACAAAGAACCCGGTTCCATCGATGGCCATGTCGAGATCACCGCCAGTCGATTCCAGTCCCCCACCTGACATGTTTGTTCGCACGGAGGCCAGTCGACTGCCTGTGCCGACCTGAACAGGGTTTGTTCCCCCTGAGACGCCAGGGGTCCCGCTTGATCCGCCGCGAATTGTTTCGTACAGCACGTCCGAGAAAATCGCAGTTCGCTGCTTGTAGCCGACGGTGTTCAGGTTGGCGAGGTTGTTACCGACGATCTCGATCATCTTCTGATGAGATTGAAGTCCGGAAACTCCGGTGATCATTGCGTTGGCCATGGAATGCCTCTTTTAGCGACAGTACGAAATTGATTCAGAATGAAATGATGGAGGTCGGTAACGCTTGCTTGTTGCAGTACGCCCGTGCGATCACGATTGCGGTGTCGACGGGACGCCAATGCGGGAAATGTCGTCCAGACTGACCTTCTCGTTGTTGACCGTGATCACAAGCTTTCCGTCGTTCACAGAAGCTGAGGTGACGATGCCGGTTTGATTCGTCTGAGTGATTTTGGAGTA
Source organism: Planctomicrobium piriforme (assembly GCA_040393865.1). Classification (GTDB taxonomy): domain Bacteria; phylum Planctomycetota; class Planctomycetia; order Planctomycetales; family Planctomycetaceae; genus Planctomicrobium; species Planctomicrobium piriforme_A. The sequence continues at coordinate 5,374 of JBEBTF010000078.1, forward strand.
GTAGGTCACTTCATTTCCGATCAACCCGGCCCCTTGTGTCAGTGACTGGAGTTTGAACAGTTCGGAAAAGTTGGCGTTCAGACTCTCAATTCCACTGAGAGTTGAGAACTGGGCCATCTGCCCGAGGAAGTCTTCCTGTTTGGTTGGCTCAAGAGGATTCTGGTACATCAATTGAGCCGTCAGCAGCTGTAGGAACTGCTGTTGCCCTAACTGTGAAGAGATCCCTGTCGGTGAAACTGCCATTCTCAAACGTCCTGTTTATCGAAATACGCTGTATTCGCGTTGCTATGCGTGGATGCTGATCTCGTCTGAAGGACTTTCCTTCACAGAAGAGGATGCTGTCTTTGAGTCCGTTGGCTTTGTTGTCGAACTCTCGTTTTCATCGAGTTCCTGCTGATGCCGATGCTGCTGGAGATTTTCTCCTGACGAATCGGCACCGTTTGGAAGAACGTTGAACTCAGTGAGCACCACTCCCTGATTTTCCAGTGAACCAGCGATTTGCTTTGTCTGGTTCTCAATCAATGCTCGTGTTTCAGGAGAATCCGCGGAAACGTGGATCTGCAATTCCCCTTTTTCGTTGCGATGAATCTCGATGACCATTTCTCCCAGGTCCTCAGGATCCAGACGCATCTGGAACTTTTGAACTCCTTCAGCTTCTGTCAGATTGATCTGCTGAACCAACTGCCTGGTGAGTTGCTCAAGGACACTCGACTGCAGTTGAGAGAGAGTCGTCGATTGGAGCTGGCTCCCAAAGGTCTGTTCGACAGGACCTGAAGTGAGTGCCGTTGTTTCGAGCGCACCATCGGTTCTGGAGGTGCTTCGAGCTGGTTGAGCGGAAGGTTCCCGGTCATCTGTCGATGCCTGGAATGGTGATGAGTCTTCTGCCTGGTTCCCGGTGATCGTCGTTACTGCTGTTTGTATGGCAGTGGCAACAGGTTCCCGATCTGATTGAGCAGGTGTGGGGTGATGAACAGCAGTGGCCGAAACGGCTGGTGAAATCGCCGTCTGACGGCTCTGAGATTCTTTAGTACGCTCACTCGTCGGTGTCGGTTCTGGCGAGAGCTGTCCGGATGCCGACTCTTGCGTTGTCAGTGCGCGGAGAGGTTCAGGATTGGGAGAGACCGTGTCTTGCTTGCTTGGGACTGCTGTGGTGGCGTTGTCTTCCAGTTGGGACCGCGGCGGCATTGTTAGAGTCGCCGGAGATCGCAACGGGTCGGCCGCGTCGGTCGTATCGCTGCTGGTCCGAGTGCTTGGAACAACGTCGCCACCAGATTCCTCAGGTGGTGCCGGGACAGTGTTTGTCACAACAGTCGTTACAGCTTCAGTCGGAGGCTGCTGAACGCGATCGTTATTCTCGTATCGAGTTCCGTCCGTCACTGCAGCTTGTGGTTGATTAGGCTGAACAGGAATCTGCGTTCCGGTCAGAGTTGATTGATCTTCTCCACGATTACTCGCAGGCCGTGATTGATTGATCTGCGTCGCTGTTGAGGTTGCTATTGCGGTTGGTTCAGGCAGCCCCGGCTCTGCAGGCAGTGGCTGCATCACTCTTGCAACGGTGGCTGGTTGCTGTGTTCCTGTTGAGGGTGTTACCGACTGAGTTTCGCCTTCATTCGTGTTGGGCGCAGTCACGGGCGCCAATTGAGGCGGCAGCGTTGGCGTTGCAGTCAATACGCTGGCTTCAGGCGATGGATTCGGTATCGAATCAATTGAAGTCTGTTCAGGGAACGAACTGCGTGAGTGCTCTGAGTGTGCGTGAGGCTCCAGATCCGTTACAGAATCAGCAGAAGCAACTTCTGGAACGTTACCGAACTCCGCGACATTGCGAATCGAATTCAGAGCTGGCTGTTGTTGTGGGACGATACTCAAAAGTTCTGCAAGGACTTCGAGCGGAGTCTCATCAGAGAGTTCTTCTGTTTCTGAATTCACGACAGGGATGTCGTCCGAACCCTGTTCTTCGAGTGTCGGTTTAAACTCGAGATTCCCGTTCCCTGCTACGGGAAGGCTCACCGTTGAAGCGCCTTGTGCGGCAAACGGGATCGATTGTGTCAGCAGCAGTCGATCGAGTGTAAATTCAGCGGGCGCTGTGACAGGAGGCTCACTCTTTTCAACGGGATTTGCTGTAACGTTTCCGTTCGCGTTTTCCGCAAGGAATTCCCCTTGAAACACTCGACGAAGAATCGTTCTTTCGCCGGTCGTCACAGTTGGGGAATGGTGACCAGCAAATAAGTTTGTCGTGATCTGGTTGGGGAATAAAAACTGTGCAGGAGCGGAACCTTGAAGGGCCTCTGTTCCGTAGTCTGCAGTCAATTCTGAAACAGGAGCTGAGTCTGCCCCTGTAATGGAGGCGATGCCTGAACCAGTGTCTGTGGTTTGGAGGGGGAGCGCCGGTTGCTGAAGTTGACAGAGAATCTGGCTGAAATCTTTGGGCCACTGATCGGACGCAGATTCACCGCCGGGCCAGAAGCTGGTTGCGTTCAGGTGCTCTGTTGAAAAGAGCACATCCAGCCCGGTCAGGTCTGAGGCACCTTGATTCAATGTCAGATTCAAAAGTGACAAGTCTGGTTCCTGACCTGATGCGTTCTTGATGGGCACGACGGCGCATCTCGACAGTCACATCAGGCAGAATGGAGAGATCTGCCGACGCGACGATGGATGCGTGCCTCTGGCCCTTAGCAGACTTCGTTCCAGTCAGAATGATTTCTTGTTGCCGGTGTAGCGATATTGGACACAACCAGCGATGCGGTAAGCGTTTTGCATCACTTCAGAAGGAGAGCGAATTGTGTCGGCAAGTATTGCGCATGGAAGCAATTTCCTGTTCCAAGGCGGAAATTTCTTCCGACATGCAGCCGCTGCCGATTCAGAATTCGGGGCGGCCGCGTGATCAGCACATTCGGTTTAACAGACGTATCCCAGTTTGCGATAGGTTGTCATTTTGTTTCGCAGCGTTCGGGCAGTGACACCGAGTGCAGCCGCGGCCTCGTTCTTGTTTCCGCTGCAGCTTTCCAGTCTCTTGAGAATGACTCTGCGTTCAATCTCTTCCAGTGAAAGCTGGTCAAAATCCTCCGGAATCTGAACGGACTCCGGGACGTGCAGCTTGATGGGCGCCACCGGGAGGTCAACAGAATGAATCGTTTCTGAAGTTGCCAGAATGCAGCAACGCAGAATGACGTTTCGAAGTTCGCGAACATTTCCCGGCCAGTCATAATCGCAAAGTTGCTCCATCACTGGTCGTGTGACGCCGCGTACCGGTCGTTCTAATTCCGGCTGAGAACTTTGGATGAAGTAATTGACGAGTGCGGGAATATCCTCGCGACGATCACGCAGTGCAGGAACTTCCAACGGGAGGACATTGAGACGATAATACAGGTCGGCTCGAAAGGTTCCTTGGAATGATTCGGTCGCGAGATCGCGATTTGTGGCCGCAATGATTCGGGCGGTCATCGGAATCGTTTCGTTACCCCCGACTCTTTGAAACTCACGTTCTTCAAGAACTCGTAAGAGCTTGGCCTGAACACCAAACGGAAGCTCTCCGATTTCGTCCAGAAAAACGGTTCCGTTGGCAGCAATCTCGAATCGCCCGCGACGTACCTGATGCGCGCCGGTAAACGCACCTGCTTCGTGACCAAACAACTCGCTTTCAATCAGGTTTTCTGAAAGAGCAGCGCAGTTCACCCGCACATACTCTCCCTGTGCATAACGACTTTGCTGGTGAATTAAGCGTGCAAGAAGTTCTTTCCCTGTTCCACTCTCGCCCTGTACCAGAATCGTGACACTGCTTCTGGCAAAGCGTTTGGCTCGCTCTAGAACCTGCAACATGGCTTTTGATTGAAATACGATCGACATGATCATCTCCTTCCCGGGGGAAGTGCCGTTTATCGGACTGCCTGTTGATAGGCTTTCTGCATTTGCTGATGCCGGACAAGCGTGTCGACCTGTGGGGCGGTTGCCTGTCGATGTTGTTGCATCTGATGTTCCATCGAATTGATTTTCTGAATCAATTCCGTGAGGAGTTGTTCGTGCCGCTGGAAGATCGGTTTCACGTTGGAATCTGCCTGATATCCCATCGCCAGCCAGCGCTCACGACAGGGCGCCAGTTCTGTCTCAATCTCCTGAGCCTGTTTCATCAGAGGATCAAGTCGGGCCAGACAGGTTGAGATTTCCTCAGCAGTCGGATCTGCATGAGGCAGTGCATTCTGAATCATCGTCAACGCACGTCGGTATGGAACTTCGACACGTTCCAGCAATGACAGCAGCGTTGTTTGCAGATTACTTTGTTCCAAGTGAGGCAATTTCCGTCTCCCACGCCTTGATGGTGGTGTTCAGGCGTTGAATGTCTCCCTGAAGTTTTGACTTTGAATCAAGGTTGTTCAGCCACCAGTGAGCCTGTTCCTTCACCCAGTCTGCTTCCGGTTGAGCAATGACTCCCCGATAGAGTTTGCGTGCGTCATCAATCCGTCCAGCGCGACGATGACAGCATGCCTGCATGTACATGGACCAGACTTGTTCTTCTCTGGTGAGCACCGAAAAATCGGTCTGCTCAAGTACCTTCAGGCAGGATTCCACATCCCCTGTGCCAAACAGGCTGTTCGCCAGAGCAAACCGGTCGATCTGACCTGAAACAGATTCTGCAGGGCTAGTGACCGGATTCCCTTTTTGTCCGGATGGATCAGGGAGTGCGTTTAGTTCTGGACGATTGCCATTTGAAACCATCCCCGCTTCCGGCGTCGTTGGCTTCATTGTTCCATTGATCGCTGGATTTGCATTGGGGGAGATATTTCCCTCTGTCATCCCGGGAAGCAACTGGGGCGGAACGCCGGGCCCGGATGGCTTTGCGAACACGTTCTCTGTGGGAACTTTCGCCGCGTTGACGGTTGTCGGAGGCGTGGCAGGTGATGACTTCTGCGATGGTTCAGATGGGGAACTTTGCGGGGGACCTTTTGCCCCTGGCGTCGGTTGTGGCTGAGCAACTGATTGCGGATTTGCCTTTGCCGGAGGGCTTTGAATCAACCCTGACAGCTCATCCAGTTTTGCTTTGAGATCACGAAACCGTTGTGCCTTTTGCTCCTGAAGATCGTCTCCAACTCCGGGGCCGTCATTTGAAAGCGACTCTGTGGCGGCGTTGTTGAACGCATCTTGATCCAGCAATGGCACGGCTTCGGGATGCTCGTCGTTTTCCCCTGCATTTGCCTGAGCGGCGGGAATGATTGCGAACCCCAGACACAGAGACAGGATTGCCGCGTGCAACGGGAGGGCTGCAAGTCTTTTGAATTGAATGGTCATCATTGTATGCCCCCCTGAATCAGACTCGCGCTGGTTGCTGGCTGAGCGGGTGTTGCTGGAGGAATGACACCAGTGAAGCATTGCACCGATTCTTCGTATTTCCCTTGTGACTGATAAGACTGTCCCATCAGTTTCAAAGCCCGTCGGCGTTGTTCTGGAAGAGCGGCTTTTTGATTCAGGATGTCTCGACACAGTTGAATCGCATCGTCGAAACGGCTTTGTCGATAGGCTGATTGTGCTTCCACCTGCAACGAGTCGATCTGAAATGACTCTGGTGTCTGGACGTCAGCAACGGCATGTTTCCCACTTGGCAATCGAGACAAGAGTTCCGGAGCGTCTGCCAGCAATGCTGCCCGCATTTTGTTTTGAAGCGGAAACGGATAGGACGAGATCAGGCAATTCTGGAACGTCTGGATTGCGGCTGATGTCATTCCTGTGTCGCGATAGGTGACGCCGATCAGCCAGTTCCAGTGCCCACCAAAACACTGTTTCATGTCAAGGTTTGTCATGGTGGCGATGACATTCGTTCCTGCACGAAATCGCTCGTTCTCTTCGATCGTGGCCCGATAGTGAGTCAGACTGGAGAGAAACGCCGCCTGATCGCGAACCGCCGGAGCTTCGAGGACGACGCGGTGATCGAGCAGAATGCTGTTGGCTCGCTGAAAATGATTCAGCATCAGATAGGCTGAAGCCAACTGCAGAGAGATCAATGCTTCGTGTCGGGTTCCAATCGAGAGGGAAAGCGCCCGTGTTAATGGAGTCGTGGCTGCCCTGGCGTCATCCGCTTCCAGATGAATGCGGCCGGCATAGAGATAACAGATACATTCCAGAGACTCTCCTCCCATCATGTCAGCAGCACGATAGAAAGCGGCAGTCGCATCTCGTGGGCGTCCCTGACTCAGGTACAGCTTGGCGAGGTTGAACCAGGCATTTGAAAGGTAAGGAGATCGCGAAGTCCGTTCGATGACATTCTGCAGTGCGATGGATGCAGGAACGGTGTCTCCAAACATTGCCTGAAGTCGGGCAAGTTCGATCTGTGACGCGACGGAATCCATCTGGTGGGGCGCGGTTTTGATCGCCAACTGCAACAGACGGATCGCTGCGGTTCGACGGTATTCGGTAATCTGGTCGACGTTTGCGATCTTGGTCGGAATCACTTCGATCCCTGTTTCCTGCCATGTCCAGATGCACTCGACCGGTTCCAGCAACGCATCCAGAGCCACAGACATTGGCAGGTCGATGCTGTAAGGCTCCAGCGTTGATGTGGTGAATTGCGCAGGAATGTCTGCTGATGCTCTGATCGAGACGCCGGTCGCCTGTGAGATCCGAGTCAGAATGTGTCCGAGATGGGTTCGTTCAAAACGGAAAGAGATCACAATGTCATCCGGGGTGGTTCCGTTTTTCTTGACGACATTGACCCCTGGTCGAACCTTGGGACCGTTGTGTCCTGGCCCAGACAAGATTTGAGTCAATTCCTGAATCAATTGCCGTGGACGAAGTTCCAGTTTGGGCGAGAGAAAGAGATCGTCTCGCAGGAATGGATCTGCAGCGATTCCCGTAACGGAAGGGAGCTTCACTCGGGCAGAAGTGAGCCAGGCAAGTTGATGCAGCAGCGAATTGTTCGGGCCAAGATCGGTTCCTTCTAACAACACCCGAAACAACGACGTCGTGGCAAGTTCGATCCGTCCGGATGCCGTCCAGATGCGGGCCTGCCCCTGAAAACCTGCCACACGAATCGCCGGATGAGTCGCCACTTCCAGAAGCTTGCGATAGGCGGACTGAGCCCCGCGAAGGTTCCCCAGCATCTCTTCGCAGAGAGCAATCTTCAGGATCAGCAATGAATCATTCGAATTGGTCGTGTTATAGAACTCTCGCAGGTAGCCTTCCCGGGCTTTCCTGAAGTTCTCTGCCTGAAACGCGAAATCCGCTTCCTCAAGCACCTTCTCGTCGTCGGTGAGGAATGGGGAAACGAGGTCAGGCGGAACTGCCTTTCCTTCGGCAGATCCGCCAGCGTTTGCTGTTTTGAATGGCTGGGCCATCGGACTTTGGGGTGATGTGCCAGAAGTGTCCGGCGGAACGGCAGGATGCGTGAGGGGAGTCTGTTGAACCATGGACTCCGAAGGCGATCCCTTTGGTGGAGGCAGCAGGTCCATTGACTGATCGTCCTGCATTTCCATCACATCGTCATTGATGGATTGATCTGACGTGCTCGGACTGCCCCCCTGCTTCTCCGCGAGTTCATGTTCGCCGAGTTCCTGGTCGCCCTCGGCGAATTTTTCTTGCCTCAGGTCTGGAGCAGTGGGTGCGGAGGCTGTTGGTTCGGCGTGACTGATGTTGTCGGCAGATTCGGCAACATCGGTGGATGCAGTGGGATCGGCAGTCACTTCTTTGTTGGCTGCGGTCGCGTCGTCTGCAATCTTCTTTTGAATGACGATCCCGACGGCCATTCCGCCAGCCATGCAGATTGCGGCCGTCAAAACCAGCAGGAGTCGCCGGAAGGGGAGCGCAAAGCCGCCTCCTTGTGCCGGGACTTCAGTCTGGTTGTTACCGCGACTCATGTTTGATCGAGAATCTTAGGCTTAGGTGTTGTAATCGTTAAGGTTGACGCATCTTCCAGAGCTATCGGTTCGGGGATCTTTGAGAATTCAGTAAAAAGTACGCAAGTTGCGTGAAACACCCTCGATAACTCGTTGTCCCGAGTCTTCAGGAAGTTTCAGAAATGCAGATTCGTCGAATTGACAACGAGCCGCATCTACAAGCTCAGCCCAACGTAACGTCTCGTGCCCACTCTGGGGCACAGGAAAACGGTGGAGTGTCGCAGACTCATCAGCAAGAGGGAAACTCTGCCCTGCGGACTGAGGCCGATGCTCAACTGGTATCGCTCGTTGAACGCATGAAAACACAGATCAACATTCGCGAGGATGTTGTCACAGCGGCAAAAGAGAAGATCGCCAGCGGATACTTTTCAACGCGTGCATCAGCTGAGCAACTGGCGGGATCGAATCTGCGTCTGAATTATTTCTGATCGTCCAATCGAATCGGGATGGCATCACGGAGTGAAAACATACTGCAGGAGGCAGGCAACATCACGACCCGGCGGACTCACCCCCCACTAAAGGTTTTTGTCCATGGCTCTGACTATTGCGAACAATGTCACTTCGCTGAATGCTCAAGCGAATCTCGGCCGCGCTTCCAGCGCTTTGGCTTCTTCGGTTGAACGTCTGTCTTCCGGTTTGAAGATCAACCGCGGTGCAGATGGTCCTGCGGCTCTCGTCATCTCTGAAAAGCAACGTGCACAAATCGCCGGTTTGAAGCAGGCGATTGATAACTCAGAGAAAGCTGTTTCTCTGGTTCAGACTGCAGAAGGCGCGTTGAGCGAAATCAACGACCTGCTCGTGAAAGTTCGCAGTCTGGCTCTCGATTCCGCCAACGCCGGTGTCAACGACGCCGACGCCATGAGCGCGAATCAGGCAGAAATCACCAACGCTCTGGATACGATCAACCGCATCGCATCCAACACCCAGTTCGGCACGAAGAAACTGCTGGACGGCTCTGCCGGGATCAAAGGGACTGCTTCCAACGCGAACATCCAGTTCCTGAAGGGAACCAGCGACACCGCATCAGGTTCTTATGCAATCAACGTGACAACTGCAGCTGAACGCGCAAACGTTGAAGCCGGAACAGATCAGACAGCAGCACTCGCTACTGATGAAAACCTGACTGTGAATGGTGTCGTCATTTCGTTGAACGCAGGGATGACTCAGGCTCAAGTCGTAGACCGTGTTAACGAGTTTACCAGCCAGACCAACGTGACTGCTGACGTGAACGCGGGAGCCCTTCGTTTCCGTTCAGGTAACTTTGGAAGTTCAGAATCCATCAATGTGATTTCTGACGTTGCTGCAGCAGGCACATCAACCGGGGTTGGCAACTCATTGTTGACCGATACCGGAGTCGACGTTGTTGCAACAGTGGGCGGAGATTCATTTACCGGTGTTGGCAACACATTGACTGCCAATTCCGGAGCTGCCAAGGGAGTTGTGTTCCAGGTTGCAACAAGCGGGGCTAATCCTGTCGCTACCGTCACCGGTGCCCAGGGATCAATCACCGTTTCCAATGAATCTTTGACCTTCCAGATCGGTCCAAACCAGAACCAGACCGCTCGCGTCACCATTGATCGTGTCGACGCTGGCGCTCTTGGCCTTGGTGTGACTGGAAACCAGTTCGCCAACCTGTCCGCAATCGACGTCACTTCCGCATCGAAAGCACAGGACGCGATTGGTGTGATCGACAAAGCGATTAACGACGTGACCAACCTTCGCGGATCACTCGGGGCATTCCAGCAGAACACCCTGTCTTCAACTGCGAACAACCTGCGGACAACTCTGGAAAACACAACCAATGCAGAGTCCGTGATTCGTGATACCGATTTCGCTTCAGAAATCGCAAACTTCACAAAGAATCAGGTTCTCGTTCAGGCCGGAACTTCAATTCTGTCCAACGCAAACCAGATTCCACAGCAGATTCTCTCGCTCCTCCGCTAGTCGTAAGTTAAGTGCGTTTGTCCTGCTGTTTTTCATTTCCGACAGAACAGGACGAACCGCACTGACAAGATTTGCGAGTTGATCAGCGACTGAGCTGCCATTGAGCATGGGACTTCCCTTGTTGAATGGCAGCTTTCTTTTTGGATGACGTGCCTGAACGGAACGCAGGAGTTTCCACCAGCAGCACCGCTGATCACTTCAAATGGAATAGATCCCCCAGATCGGGGAGTCGCCGCCAACTTGGGGAAAATCGCTTCGAACAGAAGCATCTTCACAACCCCCTTGTTGCTGCCTGTCGAAGACAAACTGCATCAACGTCAGTGAGAGCTCGCAATGGCGAATATCAATATCGGTGGATTGGTTTCCGGGATCGATCCTGACAATATCATCGAAGCGATGATGAAAATTCAGCAGAATCAGCTGGATCTTCAGAATGTGAAAAAGACGAGTGCAGAAACAAAGAAAACAGCTTACCAGTCGATTCAGACTCAACTTCTGACATTGAGGACGACTGCAACTGCTCTCGCTGGGACATCAAACAATCCATTCGATGCGAGAATGGTTCAGGTGTCGAGTGCAGAGTCGCTGGTGGCCACAGCCAGTGCGAGAGCGAATGCCGGGACGTATCAGGTGAAGATTCATTCACTCGCCTCGGCACATACCGTTGCTTCACAGTCCGTTTCGAATCCTGATTCTGCGATTACTCAGGGAACATTCAGCATTCGGGTCGGGAACGGTGCTCAAGCTGACATCGTGATTGATGACTCAAACGATTCTCTGTCAGGACTCGCCGATTCCATCAACTTTGCCAACGTCGGTGTGACGGCCAGCATTGTGCAGAATGGAACCAACTCTTATCGCTTGATGCTGACCGGGAACAAAACCGGTGAAGCAAACGAGATTACGATCACCAATAACCTCGCAGCGAGTAGTGGAAACGCTGTAAAGCCAGAGTTTGATTTTGATAACCCGGTGCAGGCGGCTAAAGACGCCGTCGTTTCACTGGGAGACGGGCCTGGCGCCATCTCCGCCAGCAGTTCGACAAACACCGTGACCAACCTGATTTCCGGAGTCACGTTGAATCTTCAGGCAGCCGACCCTGCGAAATCGATTTCGGTGACAGTCGCGGCCGATTCAGAGAAGGCCACGAAAGCCGTGACCGATTTTGTCGCCGCATACAATAGCTTTTTGGACTTTATTGACGAGATCACAAAGTACGATTCCGAGTCCGATGTCGGAGCCGTTCTTCAAGGCGATTATTCCGTCGTCAACATTCGCAAGACGTTGCAGACAACGATCCAGTCCATCGTCCCGGAGATGCCATCCAAAGCGAACCGGCTCAGCGCGTTGGGAATCACGACCTCAGATACTGGTCGATTGACGGTGAACGAAACTCGGCTGCAGGAGTTCATCAAAGGGAACGTTGACGGTGTGACCACCTCCGATCTGCGGCAGCTATTTGCTGTCAACGGAAAGAGCACGACGGGCGGAATCACCTTTGTTTATGCAAGCGGTAAGACATCGGCACCTGCATCACCAATTCAGGTGAACGTCACTCAGGCCGCAGAGCGGGCATCACTGACCGGAGGAACTGCGGTTCAGGAAACCACGTTGATTGACGGCTCGAACAACTCGTTGCGCATCAATCTCGATGGAGTTGAAGAGACACTGACTCTGAAAGAGGGAACCTACACCCGAAATGAACTTGCCAGTCACGTTCAGGAAGTGATCAACGGTCATTCAGGCTTCGCCGGTCGCTCTGTTCGAGTCGGTCTGGATGGGGCGAATCAGTTGTCGATCAATTCGGAAAGTTACGGCAGTGTCTCTCGCCTGACGATCTACGCGAGTTCCGCGGTCACAGCCCTCGGGTTCAACGGGGGAGAAAGTACCATCGGGAAAGATGTCGCCGGTGAGTTCATTATCGATGGCAAGGTGGAGCAAGCCAAAGGGAATGGACGCATTCTGACTGGAAATGAGGACAACACATTCACCGCAGAGTTGCAGGTTCGGGTGTCGCTGAATGCCTCGCAGGTGACCAGCGGTGTAGAAGGTTCCATTACCTTGACTCGCGGCGTGGCCTCCCGCATGAATGCCGCCATTGATCAACTTCTGGATGGCGAACGAGGCATCCTGACAACGAAGAGTGATCAGTTTTCGGCACAGATTGAAAGCATTGAAAAGCAGATCGCGCGGCAGCAGGCCATGTTTGATAAACAGAAAGAGAACCTGTTGAGACAGTTTCAGGCGATGGAAACCGCGATTCAAAGTTTGCAGACCACCGGGAACCTGATCGGAGCACAACTCTCCGGTATTTCAAAGATGTCCTCCTGAGTTGGGTCTCAACGTTGATGAAGACTCCGGTTCGACACATTGAGACATTGAGACATTGACTTTGAATGGGGCCATTCGCTGACGGGCGATT
>JBEBTF010000079.1:0-17519 GCA_040393865.1 Planctomicrobium piriforme
TCTACTGAAAAGACAGCTTCAATGCAGCTTGTAGAAAGATACAAGGCTGGGTCCCTCAAGACCCAGCTCTTTATGTATGATTGAACTCGTCACTGAATAGTTCTTGAAATCTGTCACATCGAAAACACGTCGAACAGATCGAACGCATCATAAAAAGAATGCTACACAACAACACAATCCGTTAATCACCATGTAGTGTTGACAGGATTGGCAATTTGACGGCGGCTCGGACGGCGATCATTGCTGCGAGCATGCCGATGACAAAGATTGCAATGAGCATAACAACGAGATTCCACCACGGAATATCTGCCACCGCTGACAGCAGGTGAGGAGCCATCGCCAGCAGGGCTGATGCTGTTCCGGCCAGTAGTCCCCCGCCGAGCAGGAACGCGTTTTCCCAAGCAACCAGCTTCGCAATTTGCGATTTCCGAAGACCAACTGCCTGCAATAGCGAGAACTCTTTCGCACGCTCCAGAACATTTCGCAGCATCACAGTCGCCAGCCCGAGAGTTCCGAGAAGCAATCCCAGACCGCCTAATGTCTGGAATGTCGACAGGTAGGTGTTCTGCACTGCCAGAAAATCGGCGAGGCGATTCGCGACTCGATCGGAATCAAAGCCGTAGTCCCCCAACTGCGATTCCAGCAATGTCGATAACGCAGTCGCCTCTTCAGGATCAACTTCAATCAGGAAGTATTGGAACCCGACTCGATCAGGAAACAGCTTTCGGAAGTTCGATTCGGACATCACGAGAACTCCCTGAAAGATGCTGTTGGCAAACATCCCAACCACCTGCATTTGTGGGGCGGTTGGATCATCTGCCGAGAGCGGAATCGTCTGACCGATCCCTTTATGAAGTGAATACATCAACGTATTCATGTCGCCCAACACAGGGATTCGCCCTTCGGGTAATTCTTCCCTGAGCAATGCCCATGGCTGCGGCACTCGTGTATCGGCGAAGACAAACCGATCTTCTTTGATCAGCATATCAAGAACGTCATCCGGCACCCCGAGGCATGTCGGCAACTGCGTCTGATAGAGATTCAGGCAACTGGCATTCTCCCCGGGATTCATACGAAAGGCAGCAAACCGACTCTTCGCCAGCAACTCTTTTGTCGCGGCATCCTGAAGGTTAAACCCGAGCTTATTCTGGCCTTCGACTGTGTTGAAATCATAAAGCACCGGCACACTGGTCTCAGCAACCAGTGTGAACCCACCGTTCCCGGATCGCGGGTTCGGAGCCGCACCTGTCGGGTTCATCTGCCCTGCTGCCACGGCCACAATTACGAAAGTCGCACTCGCAATTAACGACGCCGTAAGAACACTGCGAGACCGGTTTCTTGCTGCGTTTCTGACAGCCAACTTCGCGGTCGACATTTGCGGCAATTGTGGCGTACTCGCGCGATCACGTCCTCCCAGTATCAAGGAGAACGCGGCGAGACCTCCAACCAACAATCCAATCCCGACAAGGAAGAACACGACGATTCTCCATGAGAATCCTGCGAAGGCTTCGATGTCAGGAATCAGACCGGTCAGTGCGGCCACCAGTAGAATCCCTGCTCCACCCAACCCGAACGATGCCAACAACGGAGCGACTCGCGATTTCTTTCCGGTAATCTGTTCACCTAAGGAACCGGTCAACAATGCGCGCGGGCTTTGATGCTCGGCTTGTCGCTGAGCCCACCAGATGGCAATGAGAGCCACGATCCCGGCGATGAGCGCACCGATGATTAAACTCTGCGGCTGCACGTCCAGAAACAGGAACCGTGTCCCGATGGCCCCGATCCACCATGTCTTCAAGCCTAAGATCATCAAGCCAGCATAGGCGACTGCTGCCGCACTCCCAATTAACGTTCCAACAGCAACCAGCACGAGACCTTCACTTAGCAATAAACGACGTATCAATTTTGGGCTAAGACCTATCGCCTGCAGAAGCCCCACTTCACTCAATCGGCGTTCAATCCCCAATCGGAAGAGTAGCCCTGTCAGGATCGCAGCGGACACAATCAGGAAGAAGCTGAATCCGATAAAGAGGCCGGTAAAGTCTGTGGTCCCGTTCGCAGCCATTAGGCCTTGATATTTCACAGGCTGAACGGCAAACCCCAATTGTTGCGGGTCAATCTGTTTCAAGAATTCCGGGACAAACTGCTGTTCGAGTTGATCCAATGACTGGCCTGTTGCTGGGGCAATCCGCAAGCTTGTCAACGAGCCATAACGGCTTTTCCAGAACGACTGCGCCGTTTCCAGCGAGACAAACAGTTTGGGAGTCGTTCGATATTCTTCCCAGTAATCATCGTCGCGATCGGTGATGCGGTCCTTCTTCAACGGGAACGGTTCATTCCAGTCCGCATAAGATTGTGCATCCGTCACGCCGGGAACGTGAGGAGTGTACCCTCGGTCATTGGCTGGCCCGGTCAGCTTCACAACGCCAGCAACAACGAACTCCTGAGTTTCCTCCGGGAGCTCTCCGCGATCGCCAACGACATGATACTTGAGCTGAATCTTATCACCGACTTTTGCCGCCAAGTCTTCAGCAACCCATTCATTTAAATAAATCGCATTGCCAGTCAGCGGCTTCGACTCCCCGATCATCTCGAACGGACCAAACGGAGCCGAGGTTGGGTCGACACCAGCGACCACTGAATACATGGAATACTTCTCCGGCGTCTCTGGCTTCCAGATTTCGTTCACCAGAGAAACCAGGACGGGGGATGATTTCAGTTTCAATAACTCGGCAACCTTCTCCGCCGGCTGACTGAGTCCGTCCTCCAGAAACATCTGCTGGCTTTCCAGCGAGAGGTATCCCTGCCCTAGGTTCTTGACGATGCGTAACCCGAGATCTGACAACTGAATCTTCTGATCGAGCGCCTCATCAATTTCCTTCGCCTTCTCTGGAGATTGCGCTGCAGCTGAGTTCCCGTTCTCCATCCCGATGAACAGTGCATTGACTCTGGCTGGCTTCTCTTCTGTCTGCCGTCGAGAACGTGCGACTTCCTGCAATCCTAATTGAGTCTGAAGATCATCTAATGGAACATAAGCATTGGCTGGCAATTGCTGAGTGGGATTGAGCCCCAATCGTGCTAAAGGGACGTCGTCTGGAACAATTGCATTCACCTTTGCTGGCTGTGCGGTCACAGTCTGATTGCGTTCTCCTAAGAGTGCGTCGCGGGGAATCGCAGAAGGAAGCTCGACAACCAATGAGACTTCATCCCCGACTTTCACGCCTAGCTGTTCTGCGACTCGCTGATTCAGAACAATGTCGCCAGACTCAGGAAGCTTCAACTCACCATGTTCGAGAAGCCCCCAAAACCGATCGTCGCCTCCGTAGACAGTCACGTGCCCTGCCCGACGTTTTTCGCCAGGCTTCACTTCGAATTCGATCGTCCCTGGCAACATCAAAACTGGTGCGACAGTCTGAATCCCCAACCCGGCAGCCTGAACGTCATCGGCAAGTTGTTCTCTGAAGAAACGGCCACCATTGACTACGTGATCGATCTTCCCCAATCGATCGAGAGAGATTTGACGCAAGCTGCTGCGAACCGAATCCCCGACAATCAGCGCACCACTGATGACCGCCGTTGCCGCAATAACGCCGCAAATCACAGCCAAATTTGTGCGTCGAAAGAAAAGGAGATTTCGCCAGAGCAGTTGTCCGAATGTCAGCATCTCTTGCCATCTCCGCAGTTCTGAAGCAATCCGATCGATCACTGAACGGTGAAGCAGCGATTCAACTCACTGCTCACAGCGTTCAATCTGAAGTTTACAGACTTCAAAACCGTTCGACACTCAAAACGAAAAGAGGACTCCCATAATTGGAAGTCCTCTTCAGGAATTGACGAACAAGTGCGTTGGCTACTCGACTGTCACGCTCTTAGCCAAGTTACGTGGGCGGTCGACATTGCAGCCACGTAGTAGTGCGATTTCATAGGCAAGCAACTGCAATGGAATGGATGTCACCAATGGTTGCATGCACTCGTCTGTCTCTGGGACATAGATCACGTCGTCAGCGATTTCGGCAATTCGCTTATCGCCTTCACACGCGATCGCAATGACAGGGCCTTTTCGAGCTTTGACTTCTTCCAGGTTGCTGATGATCTTGGGGTAAATCCCGCCCTTCGGCACGATGAACACACTCGGCGTGGCTTCATCAACCAAAGCCAGTGGTCCGTGCTTCATCTCGGCAGCTGGATAACCTTCTGCGTGAATGTAGCTGATTTCTTTCAGCTTCAGTGCCCCTTCCAGAGCCACTGGGAAGTTATAGAGTCGGCCGAGATACAAGAAGTTGGTGCTCTTGTGATACTTGTCCGCAATCTCTTTGACCTTATCGTGGCACGTCAACGCTTTCTCGACATGTTCAGGCATTGTTCGCAACTCGCGAATAATATTTCGGCCTGCCTGATATGACATGTGACGCATACGACCGAAAAACAACGCCAGCAACGTCAATACTGTCACCTGAGACGTGAATGCCTTGGTGGACGCAACCCCGACTTCTGCCCCGGCGTGGAGATAAACTCCCCCGTCTGCCTCGCGTGCGATGGTGGAGCCCACCACATTGCAGATGGCAAGCGTC
This sequence comes from Planctomicrobium piriforme, assembly GCA_040393865.1. Taxonomy (GTDB): domain Bacteria; phylum Planctomycetota; class Planctomycetia; order Planctomycetales; family Planctomycetaceae; genus Planctomicrobium; species Planctomicrobium piriforme_A. The sequence goes on from JBEBTF010000079.1 coordinate 4,572, forward strand.
GGATGCCCTTTTCGCTTGCACTCACGCATTGCCGCCAAGGTATCTGCCGTCTCACCGCTCTGGGTGATCGCAAAGATCATCGTGCGATCGGTCAAAGGTGGGTTTCGGTATCGCAGTTCACTCGCGTACTCCACTTCCACCGGAATCCGAGCAAACTCTTCAATGAGGTATTCCCCGACAAGCCCGGCATGCCAGCTTGTCCCGCAGGCGGTCAACACAATGCGGTCAATATGACGCAGTTGTTGTGAGGTGAGGTTCAATCCCCCGAAAACAGCGGTCGCTTCGTCTTCATCGAGTCGGCCACGCATTGCGTTCTCAATCGTGGTCGGCTGCTCGAAGATTTCCTTCAACATATAGTGAGCATAGTCGCCCAACTCGATGTCAGTCGAAACCTGATCCAGTGTTCTGATTGACGGGGAAGTCCGCCCGGTATCTCGGTGACGAATCTCCATTCCGTCTTCGGAGAGAATCGCAATCTCATGATCAGCGAGGTACACAACCTGATCGGTGTACCCAATCAGCGGCATCGAATCACTCGCGATAAAGTATTCCCCGTCGCCCACGCCAATGACGAGAGGGCTGCCACTGCGAGCGGCAATGAGAACGCCAGGACAATCACGGAACATCACAACCAGCCCGTAAGTCCCTTTCAACTTGCGAAGCGTCACTTCGAGCGCCGACAGGCAAACTGCCGACTTCGTGACATCTTCCCCCAGCTTCTCCAGTTCCCTCAGATGAAACGTCAACAGGTGAGCAATGACTTCAGTATCGGTGTCTGTATTAAACGTATATCCGATTTGAGTCAGCTGATTTCGCAATGAGCTGTAGTTCTCGATCACACCGTTGTGAACCAGAACAACTTCCCCATTCCCCCCAATGTGCGGGTGAGAATTTTTGTCACACGGAACTCCGTGTGTGGCCCAACGAGTGTGTCCAATCCCGATTGTTCCAGAGACAGGGAGCTCGTCGACCAGTGCGGCGAGTTCTTTAACCCTTCCGGTCTTCTTACGGATTGAGATCTCCCCATTCGTCGCGACTGCGATTCCCGCACTGTCATAGCCTCGATATTCGAGACGATGCAGACCTTCTAACAGAAAGTTGGTGACATCCCGGCCTCCGACATAACCAACGATTCCGCACATTATTTTTACCTTGGAAGGGGGAACCCAATTATCAACGTTGATCTTTTGCGCGGAACTTTTCCGCGAAAACAAAAACGTTCATTGATCTGATTCAGGAAAGAGGACTTAAAAACACTGAAACTTGCGTCGAAAAACTGCTGCAGAGCTTCTAGAGATTCAACGCCGCAAACTAAGACATGAACAACACTAAGGTAGTACGAAAACTCAGGTCAAGAGCACCCAAACTCATCAACCCAGCCGAAATAGACGCCCTATTTGCCGCATTTCCCCTTTATTAATTCCACTTACAAACTTCCCGTTGGCCTTGAGTCTGATTGCGCTTTCGGTAACAGTTTGGCACGCTCCTGCCGAATAGTTCGAATATTCGGACTTTAGGAAAATCAGTACCTGCACCACCGTGTGATTTCCGATCTTTGGAGTACGGGTACATAGTCGCCAGGCGCGCACATTATATTCCACAGGAATTCAGGCAAACAGATCCCTCATCTGCTCGGCAGCCTTGCCGTGAATGCCTGTGACTCGGACTTGCAATGCATCCACTTGTGCACAACTTTCCGAACGGGCAGCCAATGACCGGCGCAAAATCTCCAGTTGCCAATTGGAAACGACAACTCTTGAGAAATCTGGGGGTTGCGCTGTGTCTTCCGGTATTTTTCACCGGTACTGTAACAGCAGTCGCTTCCCCTCTGACGGTCGCTGCAGCAGATTCTGCTACTGAAAACGCAGCTGCCGATCCGTTGATGAAAATCGTTGATGAAGCGATTGAAGTCACACGGATGCGAAACCTCGACTTTCAGCAGCACACGCCATGGCAAATTCTGCACGGATTACTTGCACTCCGTGAGAATTATACGATCAAAAATGGAAACGAGTTCGTGAACGCACTCGATTTTCTCTCCACCAAGGCCCGTTACAAGGGCGAAGGCTGGTTTGAGAAAACGCAGTACGGTGGTCGCGCCCATCCTTACAATGGGACTCCATACGACTTTGAAGGCCACGTGAACCAGACCATGGCAATTATTGCCATGTGCAATGTTCCTCTGACTCACAAGTTCCATACTGCAAATGGACAAGTCGTCACAATGCAGGACATGGTCCGGCATGCGCAGTATGCGTTGAATCCAAAAGATGAGCTGACCTGGACATTGTGGTTTCTGACACATTACGTCGATCAGGACACAACCTGGACAACGGCTGCCGGCCAACGCTGGAGCATGGAAGCGCTGGTTCGCAACCAGAATGCCGCTTCAATCAACAACTCCCCCTGCGGTGGATGCCACAACCTGTTTGCAGTGGCTTATGCCCGAAATGCCTACATGCAAAAACATGGGCAACTTCGTGGAGCGTGGCTCGAAGCCGATCAGCGTTTACAGCAGTACATCTCTGCTGCCCAGTCGATGCAGAACCGCGACGGCTCGTTTGCCACCGAGTTCTTCAGAGCACGCGGCCACAGCACTCAATTCAACGAACGAATCAAAGCGTCAGGCCACATGCTGGAATGGCTGTTGGTCGCATTGCCTAAAAAGCGTTTGAACGAGCAATGGATGCGTAATGGGGTCTACAGCCTGGCAACAGACTTGATCACAAACGCATCACAACCGGCCGATTGCGGCCCACTCTATCACTCGCTGCACGCCCTCGTTCTTTACAAACAGAGAATGCAGGGAGCAAACGCTGCCTCTTCCCAGCAGCAGACTGTCGCGAAGCCACAAACTGAAGCTGGACAGGAACAGCAAATCAACGTCATGGCGACCCCTGCTCCAACAGCCGGACAGGAATTCCAGACACCAGTTCAGGCTCCTCCTAAAGCTAATCTTCCTGTCATCGGCCCGATTAAACCTGCTCCACAATCAACACCTCCAGCTCTGCTTTCGCCGCCAGCAAATCCAAATGAGAGTGAACGTCTCACCCCGCGGCAGGAGCGTCTGGAACGACTTCAGGATCGCCAGCGTCGCCTGAGAAAATCCTCAGCAAGCGTCGACAATGAATCGGAAGTTGAAAATGCCTCTGGCGAGAAGGCTCCGGAGAAACTCCCTCTCAGCCCGATCCCAGGCGGGATGCCAATCTTTAAACCAACAGCGTACGAGTTTGTCAGTATCGATATCGAACCAGCAATGACTCCGGCTGAAGTCGACGAGTTACCGGCTCCAAAGCAGCCAGAACCGACGCCTCCCGCTGAACTGAAACCAGTTAATGCTGTTCCGGCCTCCCCAGCAACTCCGGCTGCTGCCAAGCGGGAACCAGCCAAAGTAGAGCCCAAAGGGAATACCCCGGTGGAAACTGAGGCCGACAAGTCAGCCGCAAAGCCTTCGGACAACGAAGCCGATTCAGCAGCACCTGAAGAGCCGGAATACGATTAAGCAATTCCGTTCAGGGCTTCATTTCAGACGCATTAAAAACGCCAAAACCCCTGTCATTGACTGGGGTTTTGTTGTTTTCAGAGATAGCGATTATCGGGTTTGATTCCAACCTTCAACGTAGGGATCGCTGAACAGCAGTTGAAGCCTTTCAGCGCGGTCATCTCCTGAGCTTGCCACAATCTCGATCGCCTTTTTGAGCAGTTCCATTCTAGGGTCGCTCTCTGCAAGCTCTGACGATTCCGAACGGGAAATACGGTCAAACGCCGCCGCCAGATCGAGCAGGCCGCAACGCAATTCGAGATAGTGCCGGTCCAGGACCTGACGAGCAGTTTGGAGAGTTGCCATAGTGGATATTCAGCTTGCAAGGATCAGGTTCGCACCACAACGCCGTGGGCTGCCAAATACGCTTTTGTTTCCGTAATCGTGTATTCACCGTAGTGGAAAATACTTGCCGCAAGTGCCGCACTTGCTCCACCAGTCGTCACCGCTTCGTAAAGGTGGTGAGGCGACCCTGCGCCCCCACTCGCGACGACAGGAATCTCGACGGCGTTGGAGATTGCGGCAGTCACTTCCAGATCGAAGCCATCTTTTGTTCCATCAGCGTCCATGCTGGTCAACACGATTTCCCCAGCCCCCAGACGCTCAACTTCCTTCGCCCAGGAAACGGCATCCAGTCCGGTTGGCTTGCGTCCTCCGTTGATGTGTACGTCCCAGTAAACACCTGATGCGGTCGGGTATTTCGCGTGAAACCGAGTCGCAAATCCCCCTTCTGTCGGCACAGGACGCTCACGCACTCTGAGATCTTCCGGAACTCCCTGTGCCGCGGCCAATGCAGCGGGGTCACCAGCAGGAACTCGTTTTGGATCGAGATTGACAACGATGCACTGACTGCCAAATCGCAAAGCTGCTTCCCGAATGAACTCGGGATTCTTCACAGCAGCACTGTTGATCGAAACCTTGTCACACCCAGCGTTCAACAGACGTCGAATGTCTTCCAGACTGCGAATGCCCCCACCGACAGTCAACGGCATAAAACAGACTTCACTCGTCCGCGCGACCACGTCGAGAATGATGTCCCGCTGTTCGTGACTGGCAGTGATGTCCAGAAAGACGAGCTCGTCCGCCCCTTCTGCCTCATATCGGGCAGCAACATCAACCGGATCACCAGCGTCGCGCAGGTTGAGGAAGTTGACGCCCTTCACGACTCGACCGGCGTGAACATCCAGGCAGGGAATAATACGTTTTGCCAGCATAGAGCGAATTTCAAACTTGATGGTCGGTTTTCAACGGGGCAGAGACGGGCTTACAGCGGGTGAAACTGCTTGCAATCTTGGATTATAGGTCAGACCGAATCGAAGATTCAGCCCAAACCACGCTCAGGAATCATTCACAAACACGTTCATCATACGCAGCATTCAGTTTAACGACTCAGATCACCGAACGGAATTTGACTCAATCAGCAACTCCAGCCATACTCCAAACGGGACACGGCAGGGAGGGATTTTCGGCCTCTCTGGATGCTCCCGACAAAACGAGGCCCATTTCCCCCAAATTCGAATCAAAGGAACACTCGTGTTCGACCCGGCACTCTTCTTGCGTTCGGCGGATATTCGCGGCCTTTACCCTAACCAGATCAATGAAGAGCTTGCCTGGTTCACCGGGAAATACTTCGCCCAAAGTCTGAAGGAACTACTCGGGCTTGAGGCCCCGAAAGTCGTGGTCTGCCGGGATGGGCGAATTTCGTCACCTGCCATTTACTCTGCGGTGATTCAAGGGCTTGCGAGTGAAGGGGCGATTCCCATTGCAACAGGGTTGGCAACAACCGACATGATGCAATGGGCCGTTGGCGAAGAGCTGAATGGAGCCATCGCCGGGATCATGATTACCGCTTCTCACAACCCGCCTGAGTACAACGGGATTAAAGCGGTCGTAAAGAACAAGGAGACTGGGGGACTCGACATTTTGCGACCGGTCGACCACCTCGCTCCTCGCTATGCGAAAGACGGCACCAATGGAGATGCCGCTCCGGCGACATCACTGCCATATCCTCAACAGGCACGCCTGCAGCTTCACGAGAAGTTTGTCGAGGCCGCACTGTCTCGTTCCAAACGCATTAACAAGGCGACAGGCAAGATCGTTCTCGATCCAGGTAACGGAGTCGGTGGCTTGTTCCGCCCATTGCTGAAGACAGCTCTGGCTGCTCGCAAATCAAAGGTGGAGTTACTCGCCGTCGCAGAACGAATCGATGGGACATTCCCAACCCGACCTTCAAACCCCGGATTGCCTGGGGCGGTCAAATTGCTTCAGGAAACTGTCATTGCCGAAGGCGCCGCATTCGGGGCCGCGTTTGACGGAGACGCAGACCGAGTGTTCCTCGTCGATGAATGGGGACAATTCGTTCCTGGTTCAGTCCTCCTCGCGGCTCTCGGCAAGAAACTGGTCGAGAATAACGGTGGAAAAGGTGCCGTTGTTTATTCTGCCGTTTCATCGTGGCTGGTCGCTGAAGCAGTTCGCGCCGCTGGCGGAACTCCGATCATCTCTCGAGTCGGACAAGATGCTCTGAAAGTGGCTCTCATCAAGAAAGACGCCGTTTTCGGTGGCGAATCATCAGCACACTACAACTTCCCAGACACCTATTGCCTCGATTCCGGGTTGTTTTCCTTCGTCACCTTCTGGGACATGCTCCTCGAATCCGGCAAGACATGTTCACAGCTTCTCGGCGAACTGAAACCGTGGCCAAACAGTGGCGAAGTCAACTTGCGAGTTGAATGCAGCGACTGGAAATCCATGAGCACGGAAGTGATCTCAAAGATCAAAGCCGAGTTCTCTGGCGAAGCGGCAAATGCTTATGTTCTGGATATCGACGGTGTCAGCGTCTTCTCCCCAAAGGTGCCGAAGTACAAGACCGTTGATGACGTATTCAAAATCGACAAGAAGAATGACCCCACCGGGCAGACCTATCGCGAAGTGCAGAAGTACACTCCAGACTGGTGGTTTAACGTTCGCGCATCCAACAACGAACCGTTGCTTCGTATCAACTTCGAATCCAGCAGCGCCACCGAAGTCACCGGCCGCACTTACGCATTGATCTCAAAGATCCGTGAGATCTGCGGAAATCGGGCACGAATCGTCGTTCAGGACTGGGGCAGCTTGAAGTAAGTCAAGCTCCTGTGCGTTCCAATTTCACTTCAACGCACGTTTCCAAAATTCGATGGTGGCCGGCTCAGCAAAATGGGCTGGCCACCATCTTTTGTTAACAGACAGAACGGTTCGATTTCGGAAGCGATTCAACTGCAGACGCTTGAGTAAATGACACCATGTTTCCGTGTCACAGCCTCCACCACACCATCCTCCGATCTGCTTCAAAACACTTCGCGGCTTTTATCCGTTTGCTTGTCACTTGCGCTCATCGCCACATGTATCTCGTCGCGCACAGCCTTGCGGACAATGAAGTACAGGGCCATTCCAATTCCGACGAGAACGCCAGCGTAAATGAGGAGTGACATGATTATGACAACGATTTCAACTGGGCCCACTCCGAACATCACAAGCTCCTTGGCGTCTAAAGGTCCGACATCAATCTTCGGCCCCGTGATTAGAATCTCCCTTTGCAAATTACAGAACGAAACCCTTTTTCATTCAGATCATTTTTTCATCGAAGTTTATGGATTTATTAACTGAGGCTTTCGAATCGCCATCTGCCTGAATACGCTATTTGAAGCTGATCATTCGCATAGAACGTCTTCTCTGTAACTTCATTGTCACTTGTCACCGGTCTTTATTGGCCGGGTATTCAGCGTGCATCATCAGGGGGCAACCTTGGGGATGGAACCGTTTGAAAACATCACTACGGCCGGCTCAATCGTACTGGGATCACCTGGCTGGGGTTGGCCAGTTCTGATCGTTGTTGGCCTCTTCCTTGCTGTCCTTCTGGCTGCTGCCATTCGCTCTCCTCTCCCGCCTCGCTGGAAGTGGGGTCTGTTCGCGTTGAAAGCATCCGCGATTGCTCTGCTGGCGATTTGTCTCGTCGATCCTCTGATGACCCGACATTATGCCAAGCCAGGTGAGAACATTTTCGCAATCATGGCTGACCAGAGTGCCAGCCTGCAGATTCTGACAGACGGAGAAGGGAAGCCTGCTCGCGGAACACGATACAAAGAACTCTTAACGGATGCAGACGCGACATGGCTTCGACGTCTTGAACAGGATTTTCAGGTTCAAAACTACACGTTCGGAGCGACTCTTGCTGGGGTCGACAGCTTCCTTGATCTGAAATTCGACGACTCTGCCAGCCATCTCGCAACGGCCCTGCAAACATTACAGCGACGATATTCAGGTCAGCCACTCGCTGGCGTGCTGCTTTTCACAGACGGAAACAGCACCGATGACATTACGGAGGCAAACCAATTTGGCGTTCCGGTCTACCCCGTTCTTGTTGATGAAAAACAACTCCGACCGGACATCGGAATCGATACCATCTCGGTTTCGCAAACCAACTTCGAAGATGCCCCTGTGACTGTGCAGGCGCGATTCAACTTGTCCGGTGAAAAGCCAGAGAAACTGATCGCCACACTCTCTGACCTTTCTCCCAACGCCACTGACTCACAGACCGTCACACTTTCAACTGCCGGGCAATCCGAGTTGATTGCCCGATTTCAGGTACGCCCCAAGGCTTCTGGCCCGCTGTTCTACGACCTTGCTGTCACATCCGGCGAGGAGATCGATGTTCTTGAAAAACCAGAGACCAGTCGAGAAGCCACGCTGCTCAACAACGCCGCGATGGTCAGCGTGAATCGCGACCCGCATCGGTCCCGAATCCTGTATGTTGGCGGGCGTCCAAACTGGGAGCACAAGTTTCTGGGAAGAGCCCTCGCCGAGGACCAGCAACTGCAACTCGTCAGTCTTATTCGTATCGCCAAAAAAGAAGCTAAATTCGACTTTCGAGGACGAGTCGGGGAATCGAGCAACTCACTCTTTCGAGGATTCAAAGACTCCCCTGATCAGGAAGCAGAAGACTATAGCCAGCCTGTTCTCGTCCGGATCAACACACGGGATGCTGCCGAGCTGAATGACGGTTTCCCGAAGACGAAGGCCACGCTTTACGAATATGACGCGATTATCATTGATGACACTGAAGCTGAATTCTTCACGCGAGACCAGCAATCCCTGATTGAAAAGTTTGTCTCTGAACGAGGCGGTGGTCTGTTAATGCTCGGGGGACGAGACGCATTTAAACATGGCAAATGGGATCGTTCGCCCGTCGCCAACACCCTTCCCGTCTATCTCAACCGCACTGCTTCTCCACTCACAGGACCGCTTCGCTGGTCACTCACACGCGACGGCTGGCTGGAGCCTTGGACCCGTAGTCGAGATACCGAACAAGCCGAGAAAGCACGACTGGAACAAGTCCCTAATTTGGAGATCCTTTCATCGGCTTCAGAGATCAAGCCGGGAGCACGCACACTTGCAACGGTTCGAAATGATTCAGACGAAACCCGCCCTGCTCTGGTTGTCCACTCGTTTGGACAAGGACGAACCGCTGCTCTTCTGACTGGCGATCTCTGGAAATGGAAGATGCTGGAGGCAGAAGAGAACACAGACGATGCAGGAAAATTCTGGAGACAGCTCGCCAGATGGCTTGTTGGAGATGTCCCGAGACGAATTTCAATCAGTCACTCTTCCACCCAACTGGCAGGTCAGCCTGCTGCCGCACTGCGAGTGCAGTTGCGGGATCAGGAGTTCCAGCCTCTCGATGGCGAGAACGTGCAAATCGAAATTCGGCTTCCAGATGGAAAGACGGTTCAGATCGATGCACAACCGTGTGCGGATCAGGCAGGCACTTACGAAGCAATTCACCTTTCACGACTCCCCGGTGCCTATACAGCAAGAGCCACAACAACTGACAGCAACGGAAAGCCGATGACCGCCGAGATCGGTTGGGCCAGCAATCCAGCAGCACAGGAGTTTCGTAAAGCGGACATCAACTTGAAAGAACTGACCAGCCTCTCAAATGCAACTGGTGGTCAAGTTGTGAACGCCATGGAACTGGAGAAATTTGTCACCAATTTACCATTCCGAAACATGCCCATTATGCAGACTGAAACGATTCCACTCTGGCATCGTCCCTGGATTCTGCTCATCGCCCTGACACTTCTGTCTGCCGAATGGGGTCTCCGCCGTTGGGGAGGATTGGCATGACGCGGACGCTCTCAGTCCTTCAATCAATTCTGACCACCTGGGGTTCCCTGGCTGTGTTAATGTGGACGCCTTTGCTTTCTGGAGGCGAATCAGTAACGCAGGAGAGCCGTGGAGACTTACTGATCATCATTGGATCAACAGGCGAACCTGATTATTCCAGACAGTTTCAGGAATGGGCCGAGCACTGGAAAGCGGTCGCAACATCCGGCAATGTTCGTATTAAACAGTTGGGTGGAGACGACGCCCGTGGAACACTGTCAGAAATCGAACAGGCAATCCGTACTCTTAAAAATGACTCACAACTGCCACTCTGGATTGTGCTGATCGGACACGGCACATTCGATGGCCGAAACTCCCGGTTTAACCTTCCCGGGAATGATCTTGCACCTGCGGCATTGAATGACTGGCTCGTCCCCATTTCCCGGCCAACCTCGATCATCTGCTGCTTTTCTGCAAGCGCTCCATTTCTCCAGACGTTATCCGCACCCAATCGAGTTCTGATTTCAGCGACAAACAGCGGCAGCGAAGTCAATTTCTCACGATTTGGAGGGGACTTCGCCGCAGCGCTGAACGCACCGGAGGCCGATCTCGACAAAGACGGTCAAACTTCATTGCTCGAAGCCTTCCTCCTGGGGGCCGCACGGACTCAGGAATTTTACGAAGGTGACGGACGCATCCAGACGGAGCACCCAGTTCTGGACGACAACGGTGACGGACGACCAGTTCCACCAGAGGGATTCGATGGCCTGCAACCAGTTCAACGCAAGGACGACCCTCAACGCCTTCCGGATGGATTTTTGGCTCACCAATGGCATCTCCACCCCAGCGAAGCGGACGCGTCTCTAACTCCTGAAGCAATTGCGAAACGAAACACACTGGAGTTGCAAATCGCCAGACTTCGAATACAGAAGGATCAACTCACCGCAGCGGACTACGACAGCCAACTGGAATCGCTGCTGGTAGAAATGGCAAAACTGCTCATTATTCCACCTCAACAGCAAAAGACAGAACCCGAATCGAATTCGCTGTCTCCTGACGTTAAAGATCCAGAGCGATCTGCGAAGTAATGGCGTTTTTTCCGCCTGCAACCAGAGCGGTCTGCCTGAATCGGGCAAACTTCTCGCGGAAACCTCTTCACCAGCATCAATTTCATCGCATTTCGTGTCTCTCTGATTGCGACCGGAGACATTTTTGGAGACACTGCACAAAGAGTGGAAAACTCACATTGACACATTTGCAGTTGATGCACGCGATATCAGTATTGGCTACATGGTCGCTGCTCTCTGAACTTTGATTCACTCCTGCGGTTCACTCCGGTTTTATTGTCGCCACGATTCGTCTTTCAGCAGCTATCTCCTCATGAGCACCGAGTCCGAAAATCAACGACGTATTGGCCCGTTCCTTCTGGATCGACAGCTTGGCGTTGGCGGAATGGGGATTGTGTATTCTGCGACGTACGAAAAGAACGGGTTGAAATGCGCGGTGAAGGTGCTCGCTCCGGACGTCAGTGAAAACGACGCCGTCAATCAACGGTTCATTCGCGAAACCGAGATTCTTAAAAAGCTGCAGCACCCCAACATCATCAAATACTACGGGGCCGGTTCAAACCGCACCCAACGTTTCTATGCGATGGAGATGGTGGATGGCGGGGCTCTCGATCAATTGCTCAAGAAAGAAGGTCCATTCAACTGGGAACGGACAATCGAATACACGATTCAGATTGCCCGGGCCTTGGAACACGCTCATAACGCCGGGATCGTTCACCGCGATCTGAAGCCGGGTAACCTGTTGATCAGCAAAGATGGCACCCTGAAACTCAGCGACTTCGGAATCGCGCGAGACACACAGGCGACAGCGTTGACTCAGGCGGGGAAAACCGTCGGAACCATGAACTACATGGCTCCTGAACAGATCAGTGGAAAATACCCCATCACCAAACATACCGACCTGTACGCGCTTGGGTGCGTCATGTTCGAAATGTTAACCGGACGTGTTCCATTCCAGTCAGAGACTCAGGCGGAATTGCTTTTCAAACATCTTGATGAAGCGCCTCCATCGGTCCGGGAGTTCAACCAGAACACGCCTGTCATTCTTGCCAAACTGATCGATGAACTTCTCTCCAAAGAACCATCCGACAGACCATTTGATGCCCTCGCGGTTCAGGTCCGCCTTGAGGAAATCAAAGAGAAGCTGAAGCAACAGGAAGAAAAACGAAAAGCGGCTACGGTTGGCGGCATCACCACAGCAGGCAAACAAAAAACCGCCGTTCACAAAAAGAAGAAGAAAAAGAAACCAACAGAAGACCAGCCTCAGGTTCCGATCTACGAACAGACATGGTTCCTGGCGACGATGCTGGGCATCATTCTGATCGGGATCAGCGTCGCGATTATCCGCACTCGCAGCGAAAGCAATCTGTATGCTCGCGCAGCGAAATACATGCAACAGGAACCAAGCCAGTGGATCAACGCCAAACAGGATCTGCTGACAATGCTGCAGCGTTATCCTCAAGGTGAACACGCTGCGGAAGGCCAGGAATGGCTCGACCAGATTGAGATGAACCTGACAGAGAATCGTATTGCCACCTTCATCAAGTTGAATAAAGACCCGACAAACGAAGCGGAGCGACTTTATCTGGCAGCAGGGCAGTACGAACGTTTCGGTGATCGCTTCACCGCACTCGAAAAATACGAAGCGATTCCGAAAGTGATTGCAATGACTCCAGAGAATCGCCCCTACCTGAATCTTGCTCGCCGACAGGCCGAGAAGATCAAAACCAACGTCGGTGCTGATGACGACCGAACCACATTCATCAAGAAGCAACTGGAAGACGCGGACTCACTCTACGCCGAGGGCAAAAAGTTGCAGGCCAGAGAAAAATGGCAGGCCATCGTTCGCCTTTACGGAGACAACTCCGAGTTCGAGTTCTTCACCAATCAGGCAACCGACCGGCTTAAAGAAGTGGCTGCTGGCACATAGTACTCAACCAAAACCTTGTTTGGGTATTTTGATTGGGCAATCGACAGAGATTTCATTCAAGCGTACTCCTGCCGTAAAGAACGCTATGCGGCCACAGGCTAGACCGATACGGTCTAGATCATCTTGCGAAATGATTTCCACACTTCCGCCACGCGGCGAGTTGCGTTTCATCAAACGAAACGGCCGCTGCGCGGGCACTCGGTAGAGCAATCTGCTCTAGTGACAGGTTGATGGAATTTCGACGCCATAGCGTCGCAGGTCGCTCACAAAAC
>JBEBTF010000080.1:0-17346 GCA_040393865.1 Planctomicrobium piriforme
CTAACCGGTCTAATATTCCCCCACCAGATCCCCTTTTCCGATGGAACTGAGGGCTGCCCACGTATTGCCGTCAATAAACTGCGACACGAATCTGACACTCCCGTCACCCAGTAACACATTTGAACCGCCATTGTGTTGGGAATACATCTGGCAAACATGGCAGAGTGGACTATTCGGAGCATGAACAGGTGCAAAGCCCGTCACAGGATCGATCTCTCCTGACGATGGACCAGAGTGGACGTTGACCAGAGTTGCAGCAAGATCACACGATGTAATTGGAAAGCGATCTGGAGAGTTGGTGCAGACCGCTGCATTGGGAACGACTCCCACCCATGTTTTTGAGCTCAGAATCGGAACGTGCTCTCCCAGAAACACCGTATTTGAGAGCCCATCACTGACACTTGCCGCTTTCGTTCGTGAGTTCCGGTACATCGGCCCATCCGCAATTGGGGTGAAGTCGACCGCCAGATGTCCCCAGGTCTCTTCCTGTCCGGCATTCGCAACATAAGTAGAAAGCCCGAACCTCGCGAGTTCTGTCCCGCCGCTGCTTTTAACAATCGCAAGCCCTTCCGTGTCGGTCGCTGACGGACAGAGAAACAGGCTGATTCTGGTGGAAACAGCTGTTGCGTTCGCTGCATTCCAGCAAGGCAGATCCGTCCGCAGAGTATTGAACAGAGCCGACTGCTCAATATAGGGAAGAATCATTGTTCCCCAGGCAAACCCATTGGGTGCATCGTAAGTCGATGAATCACGCGCAGGATGGCGTGTATCTGCCAGATACGAAGCAGGAAATACCCGAGACACGTCGTGGTAGTTGTGCAATGCCAAACCGAGTTGCTTCATCTGGTTTCTGCACTGGGTCATTCTCGCTGCCTCTCTCGCCTGCTGAACAGCGGGAAGCAGCAAAGAGACCAAGATCGCAATAATGGCGATGACCACCAGTAACTCAATCAGAGTAAACCCACGACGAACCATCCTGAGACCTCCAGTCTGACAACTCCGAGCAAAACGTAGCCAATGCTACAAACGAAACCGTAGCACCAGCTACACTTCTCTGTCAAGGAGAAAAACACAGAAGGACCCGAGATCGTTGATGTGTCCGCCCCCTGTCTTCGGAAAGCTGAAGGAGGAACCGGATGGCGATGAACTTCCCGCACTTGGCGGAACGAGTGGCTGAGAGAAGCACAGCAGAACTGCCACAAAAGTGCGGAAATACTGCCGTTACCGATGCCGACGCCTGAAGAAACTCAACGAAACGGAACAGCAGCCGACGCATTCCAACCTGGGCAACTGCCCTTCAGATAAGCAGCGACCAAAACGAAAACGTCAACGAGTCAGGTTAGAATTGAAACGATCGCGCAAATCAGGAAAAATTTGTGGTTGCTGATCCGAATTGGAATTCGTCAGGAGATTGGTCGGGAAAGTCTGAATCTCTCACCCGTGGCGAGTGGTAATCCAGAACGGTCCGGATAAAATACCGATTGTTCCCTCCAATTTGCTTCATTTCGACGCCACGTCTTCGGATGACTCATTGATGTCTGAACTGCATCACGAATGCGGTGTTGCTGCGGTTTATCACTTTGACCAGGAGAGAACATCTCCTCTGGCTAAGGAGATTGGTCGTGGACGAGTTTCGCTCTTAATCCCCCGGATGCTTCTCGATATCCAAAATCGAGGGCAGCTCGCTGCTGGGATGACAACTTACAAGCCGCACGACAAAGATCTGCTGCTGACTCACAAAAAAGTGGGTTCGGTTTCTGAAGTCTTTCGGATGACCCGAAAGTCAAAATACCAGAAGCTGATGGCTGAACATATCGGGCCAGCCGCTATCGGCCATGTCCGATACGCCACCTGCGGCAAAGACGATCCAAACTACGCACAACCGTTTGAGCGAACCCATCTGGAAAAGCGGAAATGGTTCGCCTTTGGGTTCAATGGGCAGTTGGCCAACTACCCAGAACTTCGGAATGAAATCCGTTCGCAAGGCGATTTTCATCTCGCTCGCGAGACTGATACCGAAACCCTGATGCATTTGATGAGTCAGGAAATCGCCGAAAACCCGGGAATCGGGTTGCGGGAAATGCTCACAAATACATCCGAGCGTCTCGACGGTGCCTATAACATCACCTTCATCAACGCACTCGGCAACATGTTTGTGGCACGCGACCCCAACGGGTTCCGCCCACTCTGTTACGCAATCAAAGACGGCTTTTTTGCAGCAGCCAGCGAGAGCGTCGCCCTCACAAACCTCGGTTTCGAACCGGAAGACGTGCAGGATCTGGAGCCAGGCTGTGCCATTTTCATCGAGAATGGTGAGCTACGAATTGAACGCTACGCACCAACCACCAGACAGTCACACTGCTTCTTCGAGTGGATCTATTTCGCTAACGTCTGCAGCCGTCTGGACGCCCAGAGCGTCTATTTGAGCCGCAAATTCCTGGGTGAAGAACTCGCTCTTCAAGAACGATTGTCAACCGAGAATTCAATCGTCGTCCCTGTGCCGGATACTGCCAGATCAGCAGCCGAAGGGATGGCATTCGCCTTGGGAGTGCCATGCCTCGAAGGTTTGATGCGGCATCGTGCGTTGGGGCGAACCTTCATTGAAGGGGAAGACCGCGAAGCCAAAGCCAGAATGAAGTACATTCCGCTTCCAGAGGTACTGGGCGGAAAACGCGTCTTTCTGGTGGACGACACAATTGTCCGTTCGACCACAATGCGAACACTCGTAGACCAGATTCGTACCAAGGGGGGCGCTGCCGAAGTTCACATTCGCGTCGCTTGCCCGCCGATCATGGCACCATGTTTTTACGGCATTGATATGCCGGACATGAACGAATTGTTCGCCCCGAAATTTTTGGCCCAAGGACAACTGATCACACCGGAAGTCGAAGCCCAGATGGCTCGGCAGTTTAATGCAGACAGCCTGCGGTATCTCCCGGTGAAATCCATTGCCAAATCAGTCAACAAAGACACCGACAGCTTGTGCCAGGCCTGTCTGACCGGAGATTATCCAACTCCAGCAGGACAGCGCCTCTATCAATTGTCAATGGCACCAAGTGGACATGGAACACGACGGTTGTTTGACGAGGACGCCGAAACAGCACTTCCACCAGCTCGCCTTTAGAGCGGCTATCGGAGCGCGCAACGTCTGTGGCACGCGGCATTCAGTTTTTCTTCCCCCGAGGAAATTGCCGCGCGGCCACATGAGAGACCAACACGGTCTAGTCTCAATCGGATTCAAGTGCAGACACAGAATTGAGTGACGTCCGGGTCGCGAATCACTCAATTCTCTTTATGTTCGCGACATCGGCACCAGTTCCGCCATCGCCTGACAGGTTTGCACATGAGTTCACGGAATCAGATTCTGAAATCAATCCGTTACTTCCTGCCTCAGGCTTCTGAGCTTCCCGATTTGGCAGGTAATTGGGTCGATTATCCTGATTTGACAGCCCAATTCAGTGACGTGCTTGCCTTTGTCGGGGGAGAATGCCACGTCGTCGATTCGGTCGCAGACATTCCGCCAATTTTGGGAGATCTGCTTGGCCCAGATAAAGTTACCGTAAGCGGAGTCCCGGGAATCTCCGGATCGCTCGACCTGGCAACCGTTCGCGATCCACACGATTTGGCCCATGTCGACTTTGCAATCTTCCCAGGACAATTAGCAGTTGCCGAGAACGGCGCAATCTGGGTGGACAACACCAACGTTCCGCACCGCGCAATCTATTTCATCTGCCAGCACCTGTCGCTTGTTGTTCGTCAACAAGATCTGGTTCCTCACCTGCATGCCGCTTACGACAGAGTGAACGTTGGCGAAAGTTCTCTCGGTTGCTTCATTTCAGGCCCTTCGAAGACAGCTGATATTGAGCAGTCGCTGGTCAAAGGGGCACATGGAGCGAGAACGATGAAGGTCTTTTTGACACGCAATCCGTGAGTTGCTCCCGACATTCCTCAGAATCGCATGCTTGCATCGTACTGACAGCTCTAAACGGAGCTGTGACTGTCGCATCAGGCAGTCTTTTCCACGGAAACAGGCATTTCTGCCAAGCTGGCAGAAGCAATGGCTTCTCAATCCATTGAATATTTACTAAAGTTTTGTGAAGTATGGTTTTGCGAATTTGTGGGAACTCCCGGCATGGCTGTTGCATAGGTGAGGGGACACAGTCGAAAATCTGTCATTCCAGGCAGTCGCAGAGGTTGTCTGGAGCCAATAAGGTCAGATCTGGCAGCGTAGCGCTGGATGAGGAGCAAACGTGGCAAAACTGTTGAGTTTTGATGAGGACGCACGCAAGCAACTGTTGTCGGGAGTATCGAAGCTGTCTCGCGCTGTCGCGAGCACGCTCGGTCCCCGAGGCCGCAATGCAGTGCTGGACAAAGGTTGGGGTTCCCCAAAGATTACCAAAGACGGGGTCACCGTCGCGCAAGATATCGAGCTTGAAGACAAGTTCGAAAACTGCGGGGTCCAGCTCGTTAAGGAAGTTGCCAGCAAGACTGGTGACGTTGCTGGCGACGGAACAACAACAGCAACTGTTCTGGCAGAAGCGATTTTCCGTGAAGGCTTGAAGTTCATTGCAGCAGGTGCAGCACCAGTCGCCCTGGGCCGTGGAGCTCAGAAAGCTGTTGACGCCATCGTCGAACACCTGAAAAAGCTCGCAAAACCTGTCGAAGCAACCAATCGCAAAGCGATTGAAACCGTTGCCACAATCGCAGGAAACAACGACAAGGAAATCGGTAAGATTCTCGCCGATGCCCTTCTGAAGGTTGGCAAAGACGGCGTCATCACCGTCGAGGAAGGACGCGGAATTCAAACCGAAGTCGAACTCGTCGAAGGGATGCAGTTTGAGCGCGGTTACCTGTCTCCACACTTCGTTACCAACGAAGATGATCAGGAATGCGTATTCGACAACTGCCTCGTGCTGATTCACGAAGAAAAGATCAGCAGCGCACGCACACTGGTTCCAGTTCTGGAAGCCATTTCCAAAGCTGGCAAACCGCTGTTGATCATTGCTGAAGACGTTGATGGCGAAGCTCTCGCAACACTGGTCGTCAACAAGCTCCGCGGTATCGTCCGCGTTTGTGCAGTCAAAGCCCCAGGCTACGGCGATCGTCGTAAAGCAATGCTGCAGGACCTCGCGATCCTGACTGGCGCTAAGGCATTCTTCAAAGATTTGGGAGAAAAGCTCGAAAACGTCGAGCTGAAAGACCTCGGTACTGCAAAGAAGATCATCGTCGGCGCAGAAAACACCACCTTCATTCAAGGCGGTGGAGACAAGAAAGCCGTCGAAGGCCGTGCTGCACAGATTCGTGCGGAAATCGGAACAACCGACAGCGATTACGATCGCGAGAAACTGCAGGAACGTCTCGCCAAACTGGCTGGTGGCGTTGCAGAAATCAAAGTCGGTGCTGTCACCGAAACCGAGATGAAAGAGCGTAAGGACCTTATCGACGACGCACTGGCTGCAACCCGTGCCGCAATCGAAGAAGGGATCGTTCCTGGCGGCGGTGTTGCATTGCTCCGGTCTGCCGAAGCTATCGACAAGCTGAAACTCAAGGGCGACGAAGCTCTCGGCGTTCAGCTCATCAAGAACGTTCTCGAAATGCCAATTCGCAAGATCGCTGAAAACGCTGGTCTTGATGGGGCTGTGATCGCGAACAACATTCGCAAGAACAGCGACAAGAACTACGGCTACGACGCATTGAACGAAAAGTACGGTGATCTGTTCGACCTCGGCGTCGTCGATCCAGCCAAAGTTGTTCGTACAGCTCTGCAGAACGCAGTAAGCGTTGCGACTCTTCTGATGACTACGGATTCCATCATTGTTGAGGAACCGAAAGAAGAGTCAGACAGCCACCACGACGACCACCACGACATGGGTGGAATGGGCGGCATGGGTGGCATGCCAGGTATGGGCGGAATGCCAGGTATGGGCTTCTAGGCCCGCCTGCAGTCCTTCAATGAAGAGGCTTGCGTCGCGAATACGATCGTCGGCCTCTTATATTGCCTTGCTCTGACAGGTCAGGAAAGCCTTTGTGCTTTCCAAAGAATGAAATCAACCTTCCGGCATCACGGCCGGAGTTCACGAAATCAACACGAAACAGTTTTCCCAGGAGTTGTGTAACGATGACGCTGAAGCCTCTTGATGATCGTGTCGTTGTAGAACCATTGAGCGCTGAAGAAACCACAGCTGGCGGAATCGTGCTGCCAGATAGTGCCAAAGAAAAGCCACAACGCGGAACCGTCATTGCTGTCGGTCCAGGTCGTCTGCTCGAGAGCGGCGAACGCTCAACACTGAGCGTAAAAATTGGCGACGAAGTTCTCTTCGGAAAATACGGCGGAACAGAACTCGAAGTCGACGGTAAGGAAATCAAGATCCTCCGTGAAAGCGACATCCTTGCAAAGGTTGTGAGCTAATCACTTCGCAGTTTCTGAGCCAACCTGTTTAACCGTCTGATTATCAGGCGGTTAAACTCTTCAAATTTGAAACAACATCCTCCACGAGGAGTTCTCAGTGGCAAAACAATTGCTTTTTGATGACCGTGCTCGGCTGAAATTGCAGCGCGGCGTATCGACGCTGGCTGACGCCGTCGCAGTCACGATGGGGCCAACCGGCCGAAACGTGATCATCGACAAGAGTTTTGGCAACCCACTCGTCACCAAAGACGGTGTGACTGTTGCTAAAGAAGTCGATCTGGAAGACCCATACGAAAACATGGGCGCCAAGCTGGTAAACGAAGTTGCAACCAAAACCAGTGATACCGCTGGTGACGGCACAACAACCGCAACCGTGCTTGCCCGGGCTATTTACGAAGAAGGTCTCCGCAGCGTTTCGCTCGGGGCCAACCCAACGATCGTTCGTCGCGGTATTGAAAAAGCCGTGGCTGCTGCAATCGCCTTCCTCGAAGAAACTGCACGTCCAGTTTCCGACAAGAAAGAGATTGAACAGGTTGGTGCGATTTCTGCGAACAATGATCCAGAAGTCGGCAAGATGCTTGCCGACGCCATGGCTCAGGTTGGTCCAGACGGAGTCATCACGGTCGAAGAAGGTAAAGGAAGCTCAACCGTTCTCGAACTCGCCGAAGGGATGCAGTTCGATAAAGGGTACATCTCTCCTTACTTCGTGACCGATCCAGCAGAAATGAAAGCCATTCTCGACAATGCTTTCATCCTGTTCCACGAAAAGAAGATCTCGAACCTGCGTGAATTCATCCCGCTGCTCGAGAAGATTTCCACCACCGGCAAACAGTTGCTTGTGATTGCCGAAGACGTCGACAGCGAAGCGTTGACCGCTCTCGTTGTGAACAAACTTCGCGGCATCCTCAATGTTGCTGCAGTGAAAGCTCCTGGCTTCGGCGATCGCCGCAAGGCCATGCTGCAGGATATGGCGATTCTGACTGGCGGAACTTTGATCTCCGAAGACCTCGGAATCAAATTGGAGAACGTCGAGCTCGAGCATCTCGGACGTGCCAAGAAGATCGAAGTCTCCAAAGACACCTGCACAATCATCGATGGTGCCGGTAGCGCTGCAGACATTGAAAAGCGTGTTAACCAGCTGAAAAAAGCGATCGAAGATTCCGACAGCGAATACGATCGTGAAAAATATCAGGAACGTCTCGCCAAGTTGACCGGCGGTGTTGCGATTATCTCTGTTGGTGCGACAACCGAAGCAGAGATGAAGCAAACCAAAGCTCGCATGGAAGATGCTCTCCACGCAACCCGCGCTGCCGTTGAAGAAGGAATTCTTCCAGGTGGGGGTGTTGCTCTGCTTCGTGCAACGAAAGCAGTTCAAGCAGTAAAAGCCAAAGGCGACGAGCAGATCGGAATCGACATCGTTCTGCGTGCGTTGCAGGCCCCGATTCGGCAAATCACAAACAACGCCGGCGAAGACGGTTCCGTCATTGCCGACGAAGTTTTGAACAACTCCGAAGCAAATTACGGGTATAATGCTGCAACCGGCAAATACGTGGACATGTTCAAGGCCGGAATCATCGATCCAGCCAAAGTGGTCAAGAGCGCTCTGCGTAACGCTGCTTCGATCGCAGGCTTGATGCTGACGACTCAGGTTCTTGTCACTAAGTCCGAAAGCGACACGAAGAAGACTGAAGGGGCTGTCCGCTAATCGCGGTTCGCAACCTGTCTGAATTGGGCGAGCCGCCGGTCTCCGGCGGCTCGCTGTTTGTCACGGCATCAAAGTTGACGGGGCCTGTGGAAATCACAGCACTCGTTCCCGGTGAATGACGAGACTAAGTCGATAGAACCAAATGGACTCCTGATCGCGAGCTTCAAAGTATTGCGTTCAAAGAACCTATTCGCTGGATGAGATGTTCCAGCCTGATCCTTTCCAATAATTCATTGCAAATTCATGTCCTCAATGGCTTCAAAACGCGACTACTACGAAGTCCTCGAAGTCTCGAAAACGGCCACGACCGCCGAGATCAAGAAGTCTTACAAGAAGCTGGTGATCAAGTATCACCCTGACCGCAACCCCGGTGATGAAGAAGCCGTGTTGCGGTTCAAAGAATGCGCGGAAGCATATGAGGTCCTGAGCGACGACGCGAAGCGACAACGATACGACAAATATGGACATGCGGGCGTCAAAGGAGGCGCTCAAGGTGGAGCAGGATTCTCGGACATCAACGACGTCTTTGACGCTTTCGGAGATCTGTTCGAAGGGTTTGGGCTCGGGGGCGGCCGTCGTGGACGACGTGGGCCAACTCGGGGATCAGACCTCCAGGTCAGTGTGACTCTGGACCTGCGAGAAGCTGCCACAGGCTGCAAAAAAGAAGTCAGTGTTCATCGCCATAAATCATGCGAGACCTGTTCAGGGTCAGGTGCCAAGGCCGGTTCGTCGCCTGACACCTGCGAGTATTGTGGAGGCCACGGACAGGTTGTTCAGGCACAGGGCTTTTTCCGCGTACAGACCACCTGTCCTGCCTGCCGTGGTTCAGGCAAAGTGATTCGCCACAAATGCGAAGACTGCCAAGGCTCCGGGCTCACTGGCGAGATTGTGAAACGTGTCGTCAATATTCCTGCCGGGATTGATGACGGTCAATCACTGTGTCTTCGCGGCGAAGGGGAAGCTGGACCTAATGGCGGCCCTTCAGGCGATCTTTACATCGAAATTCGGGTCAAAGAACATTCGATCTTCCAACGGGAAGGGCCTCACCTCATCTGCCGATTCCCGATCTCGTATACTCAGGCTGCGCTCGGGGCGACTCTGGACATTCCATTGTTGATTGGAAAGCACGAGTTAAAGGTTCCACCGGGAACACAGCCAGGTGAAATGTTCCGTATTCGTGGTAAAGGAATGCCAGACCCACGAGGACGCGAAGTGGGAGACCTGCACGTTGAGATTCAGGTCGTCGTTCCGAAGAAGTTGAATGAAGAGCACGAAAGTCTGCTGCGAAAGCTGGCAGAGCAGGAAAAAGTGGACGTGCATCCACACCAGAAAAGCTGGCTTGAGAAAATTAAAGACTTTGTCACTGGCGGGACGGAAGAGAACAGCTGATCCTTGCTCATCAAGCTGTGTCAGCCGATCAGTTTTTCGAAACAGATCACCCTGGACAGATCCTGTTCCCGCGTAACTGAATCTGTCACAGCATGTTGAAACAGCGACAACATCCGTTTCTGGCAGATCACTTGATTATGGCTGAAAGTTCAGAAGACACCGGTTTTATGACAGGGGTCATTGAACAATAGAGATTTCACCTTAATCTCAGGTTTTGCTTCGTTTAATCACAGACTATTGCAAAGCTATGAACTCAGAAGAAAAACTCCCAGTTGAACCAGAAACAACTCCTGAAGCTGCTTCCGCGCAAGAAGCAGCACCAGAGATTGTGAATTCTGGTGATCCAATTCTGGAACTGACAGCAGAACGGGATGATCTGAAAGATCAAATGCTAAGAATGCGTGCGGAGATGGAGAATTTCCGCAGACGTCTGAATCGCGAACGCGATGATGAACGACGCTACGCAAGCCTGCCCATCGTCCGTGATCTCCTGCCTGCAATCGACAATCTCGAACGTGCGGTCGCTGCCGGGCAGAAAGACCCCAACGTGGAATCATTGCTGCAAGGCGTGCAAATGGTTCTGAAGCAGATGGAAGAGATCCTCGGCCGATTTGGGGTTAAATCAATTCCGTCCGTTGGCGAAGCGTTCGATCCGAACGTCCATGAAGCCCTCCAACAGGTTCCAAGTACCGAGTTCCCGCCAATGACTGTTGTGCAGGAACTGGAGCGAGGCTTTCAGTTGCATGATCGGGTGATTCGCCCAACGAAAGTCATCGTGTCCTCTGAAGGCTAATCGGCTTTCAGCAGGATCAATTCAGGGTCAGGCGATCTCAGCCCTTAACAGACTGAGACCTGTTTCCAATTGCTTACCCTTGGAAACAGTCTCTAGGCAAATGATCTTAATCAGAGTTTAAGCCATGCCGACATACGATTACGAATGCAAAACCTGTGAACATAAGTGGGAAGAGTTTCAATCAATCAAGGCAGCCCCGCTCAAAAAGTGCCCTGAGTGCGGCAAGAATTCCGCCACAAGATTGATCGGAACTGGTGCTGGCATTCTGTTCAAAGGGGATGGCTTCTATATCACCGATTATCGAAGCGATTCCTACAAAAAGGCAGCTGCCGCTGACTCAGGGAAGTCGTCGAGTTCAGAGTCGACTCCGAAGGCAGAAGCTCCTAAGGCTTCAGGAAGCACCAGTTCCAAAGCGGAGTAGTCAACTTCACTCTGAGGAACATGCGTCAGACGCCATCGACTTTTTGAGACGATTCCGAATTACGAAAGGCGGAGTTCCAAATCTGGAACTCCGCCTTTTTTCGTGAACAATCAGGTTCTTGAGTCGACCAGATAACGACGAAGCCAGTGTGCTTCAGTTCCAACTCTGACAAATGACACAATGGAACCGGCCGCATCCCGGACCGACCTGGTCGCTTCTACTTGATCGACTCTTCAGTAAAGAAGTTGTTCTCTGTGTTCATCAGCATCCATCCAAAGAATGCCAGGACGTACATTCCGACATACATGAGGATCACAGACTCCCAGTCG
Source organism: Planctomicrobium piriforme (assembly GCA_040393865.1). GTDB lineage: Bacteria > Planctomycetota > Planctomycetia > Planctomycetales > Planctomycetaceae > Planctomicrobium > Planctomicrobium piriforme_A. The sequence goes on from JBEBTF010000080.1 coordinate 11,047, forward strand.
AAAGTTGTCGCAACGATCCCTGCAAGAAGTGGGGAGAGTGCCCCACCGATATTCCCTGCCATGTTCATCATCCCGAAGGCTGGACCAACGTGCGGACGGCAGTTTTCCATCACGACTGTATAAGAACAGCATGAACCAAACGACATGGAGAAGGCCCCAAAGCTGAACAATGCGACGGCAACACCAAGATTGGAGGTCCACCACCCCAACAGCAGGGAGATTGCACAGAACAACTGGCCAAATCCTCCGACATACTGTCGGCTGATCACTCGGCTCCCTGTTTTCTTTAACAACCAGTCGGACAAAGCACCTGAAGAGGCCGCTCCGGCCACGACTCCGAACAAAGGAAACATCGCAAGTACCCCTGCGGTTTCGATTGATACTTTGTAGACGCTCATGACATACGTCGGGAACCACGTCCCGATGAAGATATATCCAGCATTTCGAAACAACTGTTGCCCGCCGAGAAGGAGCATCTGCTTGGACGCCAACAATTTTCCCCAGGGAAGTCGAATCCGCTGTGGAGTCCGTTCAACTTCGTTGCTGTCAGTTCCCTCATTAATAAGAGCAAGCTCACCCGCATTCACACTTCTATGGTCAGCGGGATAATTTCGGAACCAGAGTCCGAACAGAACCACCCACGCAAATCCGGGAAGCATGTAAAGAACGTAGATCGATCTCCAGTTGAAGAGACCTTGCTTCACAGCTTCTGGTGTGGCTGCGACTGCTTTGGCAGCAAGTTCAACCGACTCTGGAGCGTTTGCTACCGTTGCAACCTCAGACGCTCCGATCAGCAACAACATACCGGTCAGTGCAGCAGAAATCGCCCCCCCAACGGACATCGAACTGGTGAAAATTCCACTCGGGAGCGAAAGACCTGATTTTGGAAACCAGTGAGAAAACGCCTGCACACAACATGGGAAGACGAGTGCAGCAGCGATCCCGGTCATCATCCAAAAGAACAGGATCGAATAGAAACTGGAACTTACGGCCATGAGCCCACAAAGGACAGAGGCCATGGTCATGGAAAGAATCAGCCCTCGTCGGCTTCCCAGATACTGGCACAAGATCCCCATCGGAATCTGGGCAAGTCCATAGGACCAATAAAACGCCGACATCACAGCCGACATCTGGTTATTTGTTAACGACAAATCCGTCTGCATCTGCGGCGCAAGAACACTAATGGCATTGCGCTGAATGTAGATGATAATCGCAGCAACACAGAGCCACAGCAGGAGCAGAAAACGCACCCTCGTTGGCCTGGGCGTTGTGACTTCCACCTCCGGGCGACCTAAAGGAAGAGTCGGCTGGGGAACCACAGAGTCAACAGCATCCGCTGCAGAAGAATTGATACTCAGGACTCATCCCCCCTGAAAATTTGAGCTGTTCAGGTAAGTTGCAACTGCCGCAAAACAGTGGCCTCACACACGAATCAATCGAAGATTGCTTATAACGAAAAGGATTCGATTTCTGGCAGTCTCCACAAACAAATTTCCTGAATTTACGGCGAATCCAGGAGTCGACACACAGTTACGTGATGATTCGAAAAAAGAAGTTCGGCACTCCCCTGTAGTCAAATCGGCAAACATTGATCCTTTTAACCTCGATCATCATGCCACCGGGTTGGGTCCGCCGTCAATCGACTCCTTGCTCTTCCGGGAAATGTTCGATTAGGATTAAACGAATGAACCTCCGTTGATTTGTCTGGTCTTGCAGCAGAGACGCCCATGATCCGAAATCATCCCTGCTCTTTGAGCTTACTGGCTGCGTTGGCAGTGTTGGCAATGACCGCAACGTCATTTGCCGCAGAGACTGCACTGATCATATTGCCAGACAACGCAACCTTGATCGGGGGCAAAGCTCATCAGCAACTTCTCCTGCAACACAAAATTGATGGTGCGGTTCGTCATCAGGTCAGAGAAGGTGTGACCTGGACATCAAGCGACCCTCAGATTGCGACCGTTTCCTCTGACGGAGCTGTCACTCCGGTCTCCAACGGAAATGTTGTTATTACGGCAGTCGCGGATGGGAAGAGTGCCACTGCGAAGATCACAGTCCAAGGCATCGAGTCCAGCCTGCCCTGGTCGTTCCGAAACGATATCCTGCCGATTCTGTCCCGAAACGGTTGCAACATGGGAGCTTGTCATGGAGCACTGGCAGGGAAAGGGGGGTTCCGGCTTTCGCTTGGGGCTTACGACCCGGAAACGGATTACTTCAACATTGTGAAACAGGATCGTGGACGCCGTGTTGAGTTCGCCGATCCTGGGCGAAGTTTAATTCTTGCCAAGCCGTCCGGGGGCATGCCTCACAAAGGGGGATTGAAATTCGATACGGATTCTCTTGATTACCAGATTCTGTCGGAGTGGATTGCTCAAGGTGCCAATCCCCCATCAGCCAGCGATCCCACGATTCAGTCATTTACGATCCTGCCAACACAAGTAGAACTGCGGACTGGTGAACAACAGCAGTTGATTGCACAGGTTCAATATTCGGATGGACGAGTCGAGGATGTGACACGCTGGGTCAAGTGGACATCCGCCAATGATGCCGTCTCGACGGTCGATCAGAATGGATTGGTCACAGTGGTTGGGTCAGGGAAAGGAGCCGTTACGGCATGGTTCTCTTCAAGGATTGCCGTTGCAGGCATCACGGTGCCATTTCCAAATGAAGTTTCCCCTGAGACGTATGCTCAGTTGAAGCCTCGCAATTTCATTGATGAAGAGATCAATGCTCAGCTGAAGAAGCTAAATCTCCCCCCTTCTCCGCAATGCGACGACGTCACATTCATTCGTCGCGCCTATCTCGACACGATTGGTCTCTTGCCGACAGGGGACGAAGTTCGTGCGTTCCTGGCGGATACGGCCTCTGACAAACGGGATAAGCTGATCGATCGCCTGCTGGAGCGGCCAGAGTTCGTTGATTACTGGACGTACAAATGGGCCGATGTCCTGATGTTGAACGGCACCAAACTCCGGCCACTTTCAATCAAGGCATACTACAACTGGCTTCACAAGAATGTAGCAAATAACACTCCCTGGGATGTTCTCGTGAGGGAAATCCTGACCGCCACAGGAACAAGTCACGAGAATGGAGCCACCAATTTTTACGGGCTGTTTCAAACACCTGAAGACATGACCGAGAATGCGACGCAAGCGTTTCTTGGCCTGTCACTCTCCTGCGCGAAGTGTCACAACCACCCTCTCGAAAAATGGACGAACGACCAGTATTACGCGATGGCCAACCTGTTCTCTCGAATCAAAGCCAAAGGCTGGGGGGGCGAATCGCGTAACGGAGACGGGTTGCGAACAGTATTTCTTGTCGATACTGGCGAACTGGTGCAGCCGCGAACCGGCGTTCCTCAACCACCAACTCCGCTCGACGGGATTCCTCTTTCGTTCGATGACAAAGGTGATCGCCGGGTGCATCTTGCAAACTGGATGGTCGCGCCAGAGAACCCTTACTTTGCAAGGTCGATCACCAATCGAGTCTGGGCAAACTTCTTCGGTGTGGGACTGGTGGAAAATGTTGACGACATGCGAGTCTCGAATCCGGCCAGCAATGAAGAACTTCTCAAGAAAACAGCCAGCTATGTTGTCGAACAAAAGTTCAACCTGAAAAGCCTGATGCGTCTCATTCTGCAGTCTGAAGCCTATCAACGTTCCAGTTTGACAGTGCCGGGCAACGAAAAGGACCTCCGATTTTATTCCCGTTACTTCCCTCGACGTTTGAACGCCGAAGTCTTACACGACTCGATTGTGCAGGTCACCAACATCCCGACGCCGTTTGAGCGTATCCTGTTCCCCGGCGCAGACGCTCAGAAAACGGACTTCTACCCCTTGGGAACGCGGGCCATCCAGTTGTATGACTCAGCAGTCGATTCGTACTTCCTGAAGACATTCGGACGCAACCAGAGAAATATTGTCTGTGAATGTGAACGGTCCAACGAACCCAGCATGGTGCAGGTGCTGCACATGTCCAACGGCGATACCCTGAACGAAAAAATTGCCGCACCAGGAAGTCGGGCCACCGTCCTTGCATCACAGCTGCGACTGGGAATGTCCTTTGAAACGTTGGTCGATGACAGTTATCTAACGAGTCTGTCACGCTATCCAACACCGTCAGAACGTGCGCAATTTGTGAATCTCCTGACGAATGCTCCCGACGATCAGCGAGAGTCGATTGTCCAGGACCTCTTCTGGGCGTTACTCTCCAGCCGAGAATTTGTTTTCAATCATTAAGATGATTTCAGCCAGACGCTGATCGGCTATCCTGGTTTTGTCTCATCGCTGAAGCATTGGAGTTCGTCGGAAATGCGTTGTTCGTTTCAGATCGGTATTCAAACTCTTGCCATCCTGTTGTCGGCACTGGTGGTCTTCGGATCACCTGTCTCGGCCGATGACGCGCCCAGCCCAGCCGCGGCAATGCGTCGACTGCTGGAGAGTGGTCGAGTTCCGGAACAACGTCTCCCCACCATCATCAAGATGATTTGTGAGCGAGGAAACGCCGGCGATCTGAGCTATATCCTGAGTGAGGTTCTCAAGAAGAACCATTGGTCAGAAGCAGTGCAGGCAGAAACACTGGGATGGATGATTACTGCCGCGAAGCAACGCAAAGTAATTCCTGCGACACATACCGAAGACATCACGACCTTATTCGATTCCAAGAATCCAGCCATCCTGCGGCAGGCCGTTGAACTCGCCGGAGTCTGGAAAGTGACTTCAGCCAGTACAGCACTTGTCGAACTGGCTCGCAAAGAATCGACGCCTGTTCCCTTGCGACAGCAGACGCTGGAAGCTCTCGTGAGTCTTGATCAGGACAAGGCGGCAACGGTCCTGAAAGATGTGGTCAAAACGGCGGCGAACTTTGAAACACGTTCGATGGGCGTGGCTGTGCTTGCACAGGTTGACGTGCAGGAGGCAGCGGTTCTGGCAACCGAGATTCTGAAAAACGCTGGGCCTCAGGATCAGCCAGGGGCGCTATTGAATGCCTTTCTCGCATTAAAAGATGGCTCTAAGGTTCTCGCAGGAGCACTGGAAAAGACACCGCCCCCCAAAGATGTCGCCAAACTGTTGCTGAGACAGATGTATTCCGTTGGACGGACAGACGCGGAACTGAACAAGGTTCTTTCTGAACTGGCCGGAATCAATCACTCTGCCCCGCCTCCAACTCCAGAACAGGTTCAGAAGATCGTCGCGGAAGTGGCCAAATCTGGCGACGCAGTTCGCGGTGAAGCTGTTTTTCGCCGCCCTGAGTTAAGCTGCCTGAATTGCCATTCTGTGAATCAGGGAGGAGGCAACATTGGTCCAGACCTGAGTGCGATTGGAGTCAGTTCTCCAGTCGACTATCTGGTAACGTCAATTCTTGATCCAGATCAGGCGATCAAGGAAGCCTTCACAACAAAAGTCATTGCGACGATTGATGGTCGAGTTCATCAGGGGATCGTTGCCAGTCGAACAAACGATTCTCTGGTTCTGCGCGATGCCACTGGAAAAACGGTCAACGTCCCGCTTGCAGACATCGACGAAGAAATCGAAGGAAAGTCATTGATGCCGAAAGGGCTTTCCAACTTCATGACACATGCCGAATTTCTCGACCTCGTCGCGTTTCTGGGAGAGTTGGGGAAACCTGGTCCGTACGCAATCCGCTCAACACAGCGAATGCAGCGTTATCGGTATCTGACAAACGCAGAACCGGGCGTCCTGAGTCAAATTCCAAGCCCCCCATTGTTTCTGGCTTCCGTCCTCGATTCAGAAAACTGGCATGCGGTCTACGCACAGGTAAATGGTCAGGTTCCTCTTGCTGAACTGATAGCGAAAACTGGTCATGATGTCGTTTATCTTAAAGGCGAAATCAATTGCTCCAGTGCCGGTGCTGCAGAGGTGCGAGTCAACACTTCACTACCAGTCACGATCTGGCATAACGATAAAGAACTAGGAACCGGAACATCATTCCCAATCGAACTGACAGCAGGATTACAAGCCATCGTCTTGCGGGTTGAGACAGCTGGTCAAAAGGATGCAACGGTTCTGATGGAAATTGCAAAACCAGCTGGCTCAACAGCAGAGTTTGTTGTCGTCGACGGACCGTAGATCAGCTCGGTTTCGCAGAAAGTGCAAAGACAGGGTCACTGCAAAGGTGCCCTGTCTTTTTGGTTACTTCCGGCCTAGCGACAGACTCGGGTTCTCATCCAGCCTCGCAACAATTGTCTCAATCAGAAAAAACGAAAAAAGCCGTGTAACGAGAGCAATCGCTCTCATCACACGGCTTTCAAATGCTCGGGACAGGATTCGAACCTGCAAG
>JBEBTF010000081.1:0-16909 GCA_040393865.1 Planctomicrobium piriforme
CATCATCGAATGTCCCCTTTTTGTTTCTCAACAGAATCAGCAACAAGCACAACTGTAAGCTCATTCGAGAGTTTGAATCGATGGTCTGTTGTGCTCACCGGGCAGATTCCCGTTTCACAGGCTTGACTCTCCGGTAATGAACCTCACTATGAAACATCGGAGACAACCGAGCCAACGGCTCGCTGCAGGAGACGATCGAAGTGGAAGAAGCAAAAGACACAGCCCGAGCATTAGTGAAAATCGGATATGACGGGTCCGTGCACAAAACCTTCCGCCATAAGAATGCAGCAGAACGCTTCGCGAACGAACTTCGAGTCTTGCAATATCTCGAAGAAAAAGGGTGCGACTTCGTTCCACGTGTCTTGGGCTACGATCCTGAAAAGCTGGAACTTGTCACGACCAACTGCGGTGGCCGTGTTGAGCGAATGGATGACGAGAAGCTGAAATCCCTGTTCGCAGAGCTCGAAACCTACGGTGTTCGACACGACGACCCGTACCTTCGCAACGTCACTTACCGGTCGCGCGACGGGCGGTTTTGCCTCATTGATTTTGAGTTCGCCACCATCCTCGACAGCTCTGCTGCCGCTCCGCCGCCACCCCCCAAACTCGAAGGTCCAATCAATGCCGACGAGTTCATGGAGCCGGAGAAAATCGCTCAGGTGAAGTGGTCCGGGTTCCGCGACGTTGGCAAAATCCGCAAGAACAATGAAGACGAGTTCATGGGAGTCGCCTTCAATCGCCAAGAGTTCATCTACCTGGCCGCGAACGGAACAGTCCCAGTCGGAGATTTTGATTATATCTTCGCGGTCAGTGATGGCATGGGAGGCGAGCGTTCAGGAGAGTTTGCCAGCAAGTTTGCCGTCGACAACATCACCCGCATGATGCCGCAGCGTTTCCACCTGAACGTCAAGAATCAGGACGCAGGGATTCGGGACTGCATTCGAGAACTCTTCCTCGGCATTCACCGCCAGTTGACATTGCTTGGACAAAGCTATGAGGAAGGCAAGAACATGGGGGCGACCCTGAGTCTTGTCTGGTTCATTAAAGACCGATTCTATTTCGGTCACATCGGAGACAGCCGCATCTATTTCCTGAAGCATGGCGGAGGAATGACCCAGATTTCGCACGACCATACCCACGTTGGCTGGTTGCGGCGCAAAGGGGAACTCAACGAACGACAGGCAAGGATGCATCCTCGAAAGAACGTCCTGTCACAAGCACTCGGGTCCGGAAATCAGTTTGTGAATCCTCAGATTGGCGAACTGAAGGCCGAGCCGGGCGACCGCATCCTGCTTTGCACTGACGGCGTGAATGAAGGTCTCTGGGATCATGCGTTGGAGGACATGATCCGATTCCCACCGAACGAGCGTGCTGGAGACCCGGCCGCGAAGCGCGTTGTGGAATCATCTGTCGCCAACGACGGGCGAGACAATGCCACCGCAATCGTCATCGAGCTTGGTTAGACCGTAATCAGTCTAAGACCGCATCAGCCTGGAGCAGCTTGCGAAATCATTTCCACGCTTCCGCCACGCGGCGAGTTGTGTTTCAAGTATCGAAACGGCCGCTGCGCGGGCACTCGGTAGAGCAAACGCTCTAGTTTACCGGAGTCGCAAGTGACTCCACGTCGGTCACTCTCGCACGAGGAAGTGACCGGTCGATGAGATACGGGGTGTCTCCATAAACACGCGTGATGTTTCCAGCGGCATCACGGACGTCCATGCGGACATAAAATGAATTGGTGACGCTCGACGGAATGGTCCACGCAACCTGACCAGAATTCGCCAGCCAGTCATGGATCGGCAACCATGGGCCAGTCGATGATGTCGAATAAAAGAGTGCGATCGGTCGCTCGGCCAGATTGCGATCCTGAGCCGACCAACTGATTGAGATTTCATTCTGCTCAACTGGCCCTACCGCAACGACTGGAAAGAGTTTCCCCACAGGCGGAGTGCGATCAACAGTAATCGTGACTTCTGGTGCGGTCCCAGGTTGCGGCGGCATGTCGGCACGCCCTAATCCATTCGTCACACGAAACGCGAATCCATAATCCCCATCGTGTGGCACGGAAACATCCATTGGCGAGACCTTGTCAGGATCGTTGCCATAGTGAAACCATTGCTTTCCTCCATCTTCAGTGACATACAGGTCGACACGGCCGACCCCTGACGGACCAACTTCCTGCAGGCTGTATGCAATCCGGAAGATCAACGAATTCAAAAGGTGGCCGGACTTCTTTACACTACTGGCTGGCAGTGGGTGCTCTCGCTGTGGGTTCCCTGGCAATTGGTGGGCCGGCACTTGGTTGGCTGGCATCTGGGACTGCACAGGAGCCTGCGCCGACACCGGAGTTTGGCCGGGAACGATCGGAGGTGATTCCAGCATTGGCAGATTTGTCGCCAGAACTGGTACTTTGCCTGACGGAACAGAGGTCAGTTGCGGGACCACCGGCAAAGGCGTTGAGGGAGTATTCGCACCAATCGAATTCATCCGTTCCGGATCGGTCGCCACTGGCTTCCCGACATCAGGGCGTTCATTCTCCCGGTTAGGGCGATTGGCAATGAATGTCGATGCGGTTGCCTCAGTGATATTTCCCGCCAGATCACTGACCCGAGCCCGCGCCTGCATCGTTCCTGTTGCTTCAGTTGTCCAACTGAACTGTCCGCGATCCTGACTTCGCACTGAAACAGTCTGCCAGACCTGTGACTCTGGTTCGAGGTATTCAACCGTCAAGGAATTGAGATCAACTGTCGGGTCACTCACAATCCATGTCAGTCGAGAACGTCCGAGTTCGACTTCCTCCAGTTTCAACTCAACTTGAGGCGGTTCGGTATCGACAATCACATGCAGACTTGGCGTGGGAGGTCCCGCTGGGATCTCTTTGCTGTTTCCGAGGACCGTCTTTACCGAGAACCAATACGGACCATCACCGGGTGCCTCAAATGTGAAGCGACCATCATCAGGAGGCACAGCACCACCATGACTCCAGTTCGCATTATCCTGCGAAACATACAAGCGGACTTCACTTGCCCCGATTCGATTCAACTGCTGGGCGTCAAACTGGAATGGAATGCGAAACTTGCGTGATTTCGAATAGATCACCTCGGCTTGCGCTGAACTCATCGCAGCCGTATTCATCACAACGAGGCCAATCAGCAGCATCCATGCGCTGACCATCCTCGGTCGCAATTGTCGATGACTCCGAATTTGTGACAGCATTCGCATAGCCGTACCGGTGATGTCCCAGCCAGACATTTCAAGCAAGGGTGCTCTGCGACCGGTGAAATCGCACACCATCAGCGTGGAACCTCGAAACTGCTGATAGTCAATCAGCAGTCCTGATCCACGAGCAATCCCTGCTCAAACTGGCCAGTTGGCACAATGTTCGTGCCCACATGATCCAAACGGTCAGAGCCGAGCCCCCCTTGGCTACGGCCAGCGTGTCCTTTGCTGATTCCCGTGACCGGCAACTTTTGCCGATGCCCAGTTCACAGCAGGAGAACAACATCCGCTGTGCATATCGTCTGTAAGGAATCGACAACTTCATCCGAAAATGCCGTCACTAACGGCAGATCGATGAATGCGCGTGCGCAGGTGGAATAGCTTCTCACCGCAGCAGAATTTCAGGCGTTCGTCGACGTTTAGAAGATCGTTAAGGAAATGATCACTCCGGTTTGACGGCGATTTTTGCCTGACGCCTTTCCATGAACGCCCGCAGTCCGATCAGAAAGAGCGTTCCCCCGGCAGCAATCAGGCCATTCTGGAACTTTGACTCTGGAGACGAAGTCGCAAACGTAATCAACCCGGCCAGAACGGTCAGAATGAAGACGTTCAGCAATCCAAGAGTGCCAGGGAAGAACTGCTTCTTTAATCCCCGACTTCCGCGAAGCTCGTTGAAGGCGACCGCCAGCACAACCAGCAATCCGACGACTAGGCCTTCCACGAGGTCCGGGCGTGATTGAAATGACTTCGCAACAGAATCAATCACCACCTTCAAAAACACCGTCCCGAGCATCATTCCGGCGATGGTTCCAACTCCGCCTGTCAGGCTGCATCCCCCGACCACTGCGGCTGCGATCGCATTCAGTTCGTAACCGGCCCCATCTCGGGTTGGCTCACTGGTTCCGACATAGCTGGTGTAGAGAATCCCGGCCATTGCCGCCGTCATTGAACCAATACAGTATGCCAGCCACTTCAAACGATCCGTACGAATCCCGCTGAGTCTGGCGGCCTGTTCGTTTCCGCCCATCGCATACAGATGCCGCCCAACAACCGTCTTGCTCAACAAAATCCACAGTCCGAACGACAGGACCAGAAAGATCACAACGGGAATCCACCAGACATTCCCCAGGTCGAAGAAAAAGGGATCTGAAATCCCGATCGTCGACTTCCCTGTCTTTGCTCCGTACGCAATCTTGGTGACGTCCTGAATCAACAATTTCGCCAGACTTCTTAATCCCACCAGCGACGCCAACGTCGCCACGAACGGAGGCAACTGGATCGCAGTGATGAGCCAGGCGTGAAAACTGCCAACGAGGAACGCCGCAAACATGGTGACAAGAAATGCGACCAGAAACACCCAGAATGGAAGATCCGCAGTCTGAGGAACGCCAGCTTCCACCGGCGAGAGCAGCAGACAGACGGAACAGAACGTCATTCCGCTGAAGGCAATCACCGATCCACTGGAGAGGTCAATTCCTCCAGCGATAATGACAACGCCTGCTCCCAGCGCGAAGATGCCAAGCATCGCAACATCGCGAAGAATGGTTTCCGCATTCATCTGAGGTGACGTGCGATACGAGTCATTAATAAATGACGTGAACAACACGACACAACAGATCGCAATGATCAGACCAAATTCATTGCGATACCGCTGAAAGAACCCGGAACCTGCACGTGTCGGAAGAGCGTCCATGAAATCTGTCCGTAAGTGTGGGGCGCTTTCAATTGGCTGCTGAGAATCATCATCGTCACCTTTTGCAGCCGGTGACTTTTTGAATTTTCAAACAGTCTCGTCGCGTTATGAAGAAGTCAGCCCACGTTCCTTAAGCCACTTCTGAAACTCTTCCAAACTCATGAACACTGTGTTCTTCTCAAACAGTTCCGGTGTCACTGGAGAATCTTTGCCTGGCACAACGACCCGTAATTCGGTCCGAAACAGATCGTTGGTCCCTTCCTGTGAATAGGTTGGGTACATGCCGTTCACAAACTCTTTGTCATCTTCGTGAAGTGCCTTCAGCAGTTGCACACCGACGTATCCCATTTGATACGGGTTCTGAACAACCATCGCGTCCACGAGACCTTCACTCATGCCGGAGATGGTTGCAGCATCAGCGTCGCATGAAAGAACCTTTGTCTTCTCGCGAATCTTGCGATCTTTCACGACAGCAATTTGCTGAGGAGTGTTGTAAGCCCAGATTCCGACCAGCATGTTGATGTCAGGGTGACGGTCGAGCGCATCCTGAACATTTTTGCGAGCGGTCGGGCGATCCCCACGGTCTTCCAGACGTTCAACCTCTTTGAACTTGTCTCCAGACCCGGTGACAAAGCCACTCATTCTGGCAATGGCGTTGGCAGCCCCTGTATTTCCGACGAAGAACGCGAAGTTCGAACCTTCTGGCGTCAATGCTTTAGCGGCACGTCCCAGCTCCTGCCCGGCAATTTCATTGTCGGTTCCGAGATAGGCATATCGTGTATCGCGATACTTCTCGCGATTCATGTCACCGTCGATCGTGACAACCTTGATCCCTCGATCCCGCAAGGCCTTGAGTTCTTTCGCCACGGCTGGGCTGTCTGGATTGAACACAGAGATTCCAAGGCCAACCAGATCACTTTGAGCGGCATATTGCTTGATCTTGTCGACCTGGCCTTTGTCGGTGAAGTCAGCGCGATCGAAGGTGACCGTGTACCCCTGCTTTGCCAGTTCCAGTTCCTGTTCGGCCTTCATTGCGCCGGCTTCACACGCATCCCAGAAGGGGTCGTCGCCGTTCGTCAGAATGACAATGCGCTTCGTTCCTGCTGAAGGCTTCGCAGGACAACCAAGCGATCCCAGCACGAGAATTCCGGCAACAAGCAGCAGCAACGGTGTGCGAAGCAAATGTTTCATATTGGTCTCGTATTTCAAGAGCGAATTGAGATCCGCCGCATCTCTTTCGAGTCACGATCCTCAATCAGCTGCCCGCCGTTCGCACTGAAGGAACTGGTCAGTTCGCCTTCAAATCGAACGGTGAACGGAACACCTGAATCTATCGATATCTGTTGAATGGACTTCGAAAATAAGCCGAAAGCGATGCAACGTCAACGAGCACGCATCGATAAGGAGACGAGAATCCCTAACTTCCATGATGCAATCGGGAAAGCATTCAGGCAGAGGCACAAGAACTTTGCAGCCTGACACAACAAGACCGTTTTGGCCTAGCACTGTCGATGCCGTTCTTAGAGCAGTTTGCTCTACCAAGTGCCCGCGCAGCAACCGTCTCGACTGATGAAACGCTACTCGCCGCGTGGCGGAAGCGTGGAAAGATTTCGCAAGGTGCTCTAGAGCGTTTCCATAAATCAAGTGGCGAATCTGGCACGCGGGATTCAGCTTTTCTCCTATCAAGAAGATTGCTGCGCGGCCACATGATAGACCGATACGGTCTAAAGCAACGCGAACGAGGTGAACGCCTCTATTCCTGAGGCGGTTCAGTATCCACTTCGTGCCACTTCATCGCCTGCATCATCGGTTCAATTCGCAGAACGACGGTGCCGTTTTGAAACAGTCGCACTGTGCCTGTCGATTCTGAAACAGCGATTGCGATTGCCTTGCTGCTCTTTGAGATGGCAGCGGCGGCCCAGTGTCGAGCACCAAGGCCTTTGGAAAGAGTCAGCGCTTCGGCCGGAGCATCCAGAATTCGCCCAGCGGCCATGACGCATCCATCAGATGAGATGATGAACGCCCCGTCGATCTGAGCAAGCTCTTTGATGCTTTCTCGCACTCGGGCGTTGGAAATCATCCGCTCTTTTTTCGGATATCCACGAAACGGGTCGTGAATCTGCTCGTGTGACATCGAAAGGGTCTTCCGATGATCGCCCACCACGAACAACGTTCCCACCTTCTTGCTTTCGCGTCCTTCACGGCCAATTTCCACAGCCAGATCCACGACGCGACGCAGTGTTCCGAGTGGAACTTGTGTTTCCAGACGTTGCAGGTCTCGAGCCGTCAGTCGGGCGAGGCGTTCGCTCAGGTTAATCACACTCAGCGAATCGATCGAATCCCGTTCATAACCGGAATACAGCACGATAACTCGATCACCGGTCTTCACCAGATTGTCTGCGATTGCTTCGAGCAATGCCTGACTGATCTGAACCTGTCTGGTTTGTGGTTCCTGAATCAGTGGGACCAGTTTCACCCCGTCAGATCTGGCAGCGTCCAGAACTTCTGTCACCGGAGAAGCCACGATGACCGTTGTGTTTTTCAGTCGTTCCTGAATGGCTTTGAAGTCATAGGTGACATCAGCCAGAGCGATAACCGCAATACAATTGACGTCTTCTGCAATTTGACCGGCCTGACGAATCAGACTGGCAAGAATTGGAGGAAGAACGTCACGAGACATTGTCGGGACCTGAGGGTTTGCCATCCAACAGCGTCATGACGGTTTTCGCAAGCGAAGTGCGAATATTGTGCCGCGTTGTAAATGGTCTTCTGATCGAGATTTGCGGGAACGATAGTGCAGTGTATGTAAATTCTGCTATCCGTCAATTGACTCTTGACGAAACTGTTCTCTTCAGTTTCGGAAAACTGATCCGGCGTCTTCGCCTCAATAATTCCTCATCTCCAGTGAGCCCTCGCAATTCTCCGGAAATTGCATCTCGGACTGAAAACCATGTGCAATTTCGCTATTCTCATTCTGAGTTGAGATTCAATTCACAGATTCACGTTTGCCGAACGTCCCCTCCTGTTCGTCTTTGCCCCCATTCTGCTTCACATTATGGTCATCACTCTTATTGGATATCGGGGAACCGGCAAAACAACCATCGGTGCTGCGCTCTCGGAACGGTTGAACCTGAACTTTGTGGATATCGATCCTGAAATTGAACGCAATGCCGGGCTCTCTATCAGCGAGATCTTCAAGCAGCATGGGGAACCGTATTTTCGAGCCTTGGAGTCCAGCACACTCAACACCGTTCTGAATAGCAAACAGACCGTTGTTTCTCCTGGCGGTGGGGCAATCCTTGATGCCAACAACCGAAATGCCATGCGTAACGCTGGCCCTGTTGTCTGGCTTGTCGCTCCTGTTGAAACGATTGTCGAAAGACTCTCTTCCGATCCATCAACTTTGGGACGACGTCCTTCGTTAACAGGCACCGACGTACTTTCAGAGATCACTGAGGTTCTGGCAAAACGGACACCTCTGTACGAAGATGCGGCCACGATTATCGTGTCTACTGCAAACCGTACTCCCAGTGCGATCGTCGACGAGATTGTGCAGCAATTGCCTTCCGGAAGCACATCATGATCAGAACCGTCTCTGATCGGCCCTGATTTCGTACCCCTTCTGCCGATGAAATTCAGTTCGATATGATCGCCGCCGAAACATTGACGCTGCAACTTGATATTCCCAGCTGGATCGCGTTGCCGTACCTCTTCATCATCGGCGCGATGATTGGCAGCTTCCTGAATGTCTGCATTTATCGCATTCCCACTCAGGAACGTTTTTTCGATCAGCTCAAACAGCTCTGGAACCGCCCGTCACATTGCCGACGTTGCGGAACAAATATTCGCTGGCACGACAACGTCCCGATCTTTGGCTGGCTGAAACTGCGTGGTCGCTGCCGCCAATGCCGAATGCGGATTTCTCCACGTTATCCATTGATTGAATTCTTCAATGGCTGTCTGTGGGTGCTCGTCGTCTGCATGGAAGTACCGTTCGGCTGGAATCAATCCCTTGTCAACAGTTGCGTCTACAGCGACATCGGTCCTCAAGCCTTTCCTGGGCTTGGTCCACTCTCTCCCGAATGGTTCGTCATCCTCCGCTGCGCGTGTCATCTCGTGTTGATTGAGGCATTGCTGGTCGCCACGATGATCGACTTCGATCTTCGCATCATCCCGGACGGGGCCACGCTTCCGGCCATGTTTTTTGCTGTGATTGCCAGTACCCTCATCGCGAGAATCCATCTTGTTCCGGTCTGGTTTCAAAGCCCGAACATGGAGTACTCGTTTGCTCCACTTGCCCCGGTCTGGATGCAGCCGTTCATGACCGGTCCAGCGGTCCCTGAGTGGATTCAGCAGTTTCCACATCTGCACGGGTTTGCCGTCAGCATCGTGGGATTGATCGTCGGCGGAGGAATCGTCTGGATCGTGCGACTCATTGGGTTCGCGGTGCTTCGACAGGAAGCCATGGGATTTGGCGACGTCATTCTCATGGCGATGGTCGGAGCATTTTTAGGATGGCAGCCGACAGTGATCGCCTTCTTCATCGCCCCAGCCTGTGCGATTGCCGTTGTTGCCATCACGACAATGTGGAACTTATCTCAGCGACTCTTCGGCAAAGTTAAGCCGATAGACAACATGATTCCGTATGGGCCTTATCTGAGCCTCGGAACGCTGATCACCATTCTCTTCTGGCAACCGATCTTCGAGAGCACCAGACATGTTTTCGAAATGGGCCTTCTGTTACTCCCGTTCACTCTGGTAATGTTGGTCACGTTTCTGATCGCTCTGTTTCTGGTTCACACCTGCAAATCCCTGCTGGGAATCGCGCCCCCGGAAGAAGTCGCTGGTTCATGGCGTTCGGCCGATCAGTTGTTCTTCTTCAAAGGAGAAAACGTCAATCGGCACACTGGACGCTGGAAATCGAACGACTGGGAAGGAACATCATCCGGCCAGGGCATGACACATGTTGAACGCTGGCGTGGAAGCGACTCTTCATCGTCTTCCCGCCTCCGCCCTCCACGTCGCCTTTAGACCAAGATCATAAAAAAGAGTGAATCCCGGGCTCTGGGACTCACTCTTTGGGATCTTCAAGCGGGAATCGCTTCGTCAAAGAAAGACGAGATCTTCAACGTTCTAATAGGCTCGCTTCGTGTGCCAGTCGGTCGCTTGTTCAAACATGCGAGCCGCACGCAGCACGCGTTCATCTTCAAAAGCTGGTCCCAGCAACTGCATCCCGATGGGCAGACCTGAAGAACTCATTCCACAAGGCAGCGAGATCGCTGGCAATCCTGCCAGATTCGCTCCAATGGTGTAGATGTCGTTCAAGTACATCTGCAATGGATCAGCAGCAAGTTCCCCAATCCGAAACGCAGGCGTTGGACAAGTTGGAGTCAGAATGACATCCACTTCGCCAAACGCTTCTGTGAAATCATTGGCAATCTTGCGACGAACCTTCATCGACTTCAGGTAATAGGCATCGTAGTACCCTGAAGACAACGCATAGGTTCCAATCATGATCCGGCGTTTCACTTCGTCGCCAAACCCTTCGCCACGGCTCGCTTCGTACATTTCAACGAGATTGCCGAAGGATTGAGCCCGATGCCCGTAATGGACACCGTCGTAACGAGCGAGATTGCTGGAGGCCTCGCATGGAGCAATCACATAGTAAGCCGCAACACCGTATCTGGCGTTTGGCAGTTTCACCGATGTGACAGTTGCTCCGAGGCGACGATAAACCTCAATCGCGGACTGAACAGAATGAACGACATCTGCATCGACTCCGTCGCCGAAGTGTTCATCAACAATCCCGATTCGCAGTCCCTGCAACGGCTGATCTAATGTCTCGGTCAGGTTCGCTAATGGGGCCTCAACAGAAGTAGAATCGCGACCATCATGACCGGCGATCGACTGGAACAGCAATGCTGCATCGCTCACGTTTCGAGCAAACGGGCCCACTTGATCCAGCGAACTTGCGAACGCAATCAGACCATAACGGGAAACTCGTCCATAAGTTGGTTTGAACCCGACAATCCCGCAGAACGAAGCTGGTTGGCGAATCGATCCGCCGGTGTCTGAACCGAGCGAGACCGGTGCCATTCCTGCTGCAACGGCGGCAGCTGATCCCCCACTGGACCCCCCTGGAGCACATTCAAGGTTCCAAGGGTTGTGAGTCTGCTGATACGCAGAGTTCTCACAGGATGATCCCATTGCGAATTCATCGAGATTGGTTCGGCCAATCAGAATCGCATCTTCGGCTTTCAACCGCTCAATGACGTGTGCGTCATAGGGAGCAGTAAACTTTTCGAGCATTTTGCTGGCACAGGTGGCTTTCCATCCCGTGACGCAAAGATTGTCTTTAATCGCAACCGGCACACCAGCGAGGCGTCCCAATGGCTGCCCGGCAGCGCGCTTCTGATCAACAGCAGCAGCGGCCTGAAGAGCGCCTTCAGCGTCATGGCCCAGGAACGCCTGCACCTGCGAATCACCAGACTGAATACGATTAAGATGCTCCTGCACAATCGCCACAGCAGATGTTTCGCCACGGCTCTGCAGGTCAAGCAATTCGGTAACGGATTTCGAGATCAGAGACATAGGTTACGCCCCTTCCAGAATCTGTGGGACGAGAAAGTATTTGCCATCAGACTTCGGGGCATTCGACAACGCGGCCTGACGATCAAGCGACGGTTTGGGAACATCGGCCCGAAACACGTTCGTCAACTCTGCCGCATGGGCCATTGGCTCAACGCCATCGGTATCAACTTCGTTCAACAGCTCCACATAGTTGAGGATCTGTCCAAGTTGCTCCACGTAGCGAACCTGTTCGTCTTCAGCCAATTTCAGCCGAGACAATTTGGCGACTTTCTGGACATCGCTGAGAGTTAACTTCATATCTTGAAATCCTTGCCCGAAGCGACCCGCGCTTCCGGGTACCTGCCCGATCTCGTTCCATTCCGAGGAACTTGTTACCGCGTTCCACAAACCAGCCAATACTCGCCTAACGCAATTATCGATCAGTTACGTGCGGCTCGACGTTGCTTCCAATCAACAACAATTTGACGGAATTAACAACGCGAGGATGAATCACGGCCACCAGCCAGGGCGATGGTATCCGACTGAAATGTTTTCATGCCAACGACTCGGCTGGGAATCCTAAGTCGTTCGACAGAATAGCTGTATCGACTCTGTCAGAAAAGCTGGCCCCCGGTTGAATTTTCAACGCATCAACTGTCATAAGTGGTTTGGTAACTCATTTCTCTGACGGAACTCGGCACCCAACTCGAAATGGATTCTGTGAACTCGATCTCGCCGCAGGCCTGTCGCTGCGGCTTGAAAGATGGTTGCTTTCACATCAGCAACATTTCGAGAGGATCATCTTCAACGGCCTGCATTCCGAACCACCACACTCTAGCGGGTAACGCGCATCAGGTGAGCGAGGCGCGATGCGGAAATGACCGACGTCCTCTTGACAGAACTCCTACAAAACTAGTATTTCAATAACGTGAGTGGATCAGGGTTGATCACAATCGTCAAAGTTGCCTGCATCGGAAAGGACTCCGCCATCAACAGATGCTCCCCCTGCTGCGGCAATTTGTTTCGCTCGAAGAGGCAGGGCCTGACGATTCTGGAACTGCTGGTCACGAGTGGAATCCTTTCCCTCCTGATCACTCTGTTATTACCAGCAGTGATGTCGGCCCGCGAAGCTGCGCGCCGTCTTGAATGCACAAATCATCTTCGACAAATCGGGCTGGCCCTACATCAATATCATGATGTCCATGCCTGTCTGCCTGCCGCGTGGCAGAACGATCCGAAAGGTCTGTCATCCTACGGCTGGGCAGTTTCCCTGCTCCCCTTCGTCGACCAGCAAGCAACATCCGACGCAATTGATAAGCGTCTTTGTCTGAGTGAACAACAGGCGAAAGGAATTCATGCGATTCCTTTGCGACTGTTTGTCTGTCCATCCGATGTCGCGCCAGCGTCCTTTGAACTTTTTGAGTCAGGCTCGAATACTCCGTATCTGACTCTTCCAATCGGGAACTATGTCGGCGTGTACGGAACATCTGAACCAGATGAGATTCACCCCACCCCTCCCGGTGATGGGACGTTTATTAACCCAAGACCCGTTCGGTTCTCTGAACTGACTCGTGGTCTGAGCAATGTTTTCATTGTGGGAGAGCGTTCAGTCTCCATGTTCTCCTCCTCATGGATCGGCTTTGACCGTCGCGACGAGGATGCAGAATGCCGTGTCGTTGGAGGTGCCATACAAGGTCCCAACTGCCAGCAATGCGATGAGTGCGAGTTTGGAAGTCGCCACTCAGGAGTGAGTGCTTTTCTGTTTGCTGACGGTCACGTGCGTGGGATTTCGAACTCGGTGAATGTGAACGTTTATCAACACATGGCTCGTCGTCAGGAATAACTGCGGATGTGAGCGGACATTGTTCGCAGAAAATTACGCAATCACTCAATAGAACTTATTACTCCTGCTTCCCTTTCCTAATCAGATCAAACACAGACAGAAATCAGCTTGCAAGGACTTCATGATGGTGTCTTTGACACGAGGAGAGTTGGAGATCATGAACATCGTCTGGGAGCGCGGTCAGGTGACCGTGCAGGATGTATGTGATGCACTCGCACGACCGCTGGCGTACACCACGGTCATGACTGTCCTCAAGACATTAGAGGTGAAACGTCGCGCAGTCCGTAAAGTGAAAGTCGGGCGGGCATTCGTTTACGAGGCGTGCGTATCGAGAGACGAGGTGTGTCAAACGATGCTGGACCAACTCAAGCAGCATTTAACGAAACGCTCAGTCAAGTCATTGGTGTTGAATCTGATTCAGGATAACGACATCTCCAAATCCGATCTGACTGAAATCAAAAATGCCATCGCCCAGCTGGAAGGCAGGAAATGACCCACGCCCAATTCCTTGAATTCATCGTTTCTGTCTCGATTCAGGCGACCTTCATCGTTTGTATCACGCATTGGCTGTGTCGGATCGTGGAGTATCCTCGACTGCAATGTCGGCTGTGGAACACCTGCCACATCTTACTACTGCTGGTGGTCCTCTCCGGATTGGTGCTGCCACACTTGCGAATGGCGAATCCCTGGCAAGTCCTGTCTCCTCTTGCTGTGAAGCAAGTTGTCACAGCGGAGTCAGTCGTGGGACGATCCGCCTTTGTTGTCTGGATCATGGGAGCATCTGCTTCACTCCTGCTTCTGATTCGAGAATGGGCGCGAGCATTCCAATTTTTGAAATCATGCCGAAGTACGAATGACCAGGAACACGCTCTCGTCGAACAAATCAACGAAGTGTCACTCGCTGACAGCAAAACTCAAATGAACCGAACAGTTCAACTGCTGGTGAGTAATCATCTGGGGAGTCCATTCTGCTGCCAATGGCACCAGCCTCAACTCGTGATCCCAGAGTTCATGCTGAAATACCATCCTGAAGACATTGAGTTCATCGCCCGTCATGAGCTGGAACACCTGCGTAGTGGGCATCCTCTCCAGTTGTTCATCGAAAGACTTGTCGCGACGGCATTCTGGTTTCATCCTGCGATCTGGTGGGCCTCCAGGCAGTCCTCACTCGTCCGTGAATACGCGTGCGACGACGCGGCCGTAACCGAACAGAGAGAGATCGTGAAGTATCTCAAAGTTCTTCTGGCCATCGCCGAACAGGGTCTGTCAGAAGAGGCCGAAGGAGCAAAGCTATTCTTTGGACGAGGGGCAAGCATTATTGCGTTACGAGGACGGCGTTTGTTGAAGCGTGCGGAATCGTCGCGGCAATCAGACACGTCAGGTCAACAGTGGTGGGCACAAGTCGCACTCACGATGATCGCTGTGGCGGTGAGTTTTGTTTGGGTTCCGGTGGATGCTCTGGCTTCTTCACGCACAAATTGGTCCCCTTGGCCTCAATGGTCGTCGAGAGTGCTGCGGACCTTCGATATTCCCGCCCGAGACTTTGAGCCGTATGACGTTCGTACCCGCATGTTTGAACTTTCAGCGAGCACGCGCGAGCAGGAACAGCTGGGGCCTTCTTCCAAGCAACAGACTCCTCACTGATTTTTATGGTGCTCGAAATACTACAAATCTAGGACTTCACTTAATCCATTCTCAATCACACTTCGCAAAGGGATCTTGTGATTACAACTGATGCTCAGGATGTTCAATTACTCACGACCACTCAATTTGACGTGGGCGCGATCGAGAGACGGCGACGACCTTTAACAATCATTTTTGGCATCTGCGTCGGCTGCTTGCTGCTGGGAACCGGAAGTCGGTGGCCTGCGCACGGAATCGTTCAAGAAGCCCTGTTTATGGTCGGACTATGCTTCGCAGCGATCGGCACACTCGGGCGAACATGGAGTAACCTGTTCATCGCCGGATATAAATCGAAAGTCTTGATTCAGTCCGGACCATACTCGATGTGCCGGAATCCTCTCTATTTCTTCAGTGCTGTTGGAATGGTTGGAATCGGTCTCTGCTCTGGAACACTGGCAGTACCGCTCATGATGGTGGTCTTCTTCGCTTTGTATTATCCAATGATCATCCGCTGCGAAGAACATCGCTTAGCAAACAACCATCCAGACGACTTCAAGGAATATTGTCGTACGACACCTGCATTCTGGCCTCGCACTCGCAGCTACCACGAACCGGAGACATACGTCATGTTTCCTCGTGTGATGAGAAGTCATTTTGCGGACGCATTCTGGTTTATCGCACTTGCCGCAGCGGCCCACCTCTTGTCTGTTCAACACGAGAGCGGGGTACTGCCAACCTTCTTTGAACTCTGGTGATGAGGACTTCCTGATCGTTCAGGATGCGTTTCTGAGCATAAATCAACTTCCAGAAGCCAGTCATTCATTTGTGCGGAATCTCTTCCGTTTAGCTCCTAGAGCGTTTCCCAATACCAAGCAGCGAATCTGGCACGCGGGATTCAGCTTTTCTCCTATGTGGAAGATTGCTGCGCGGCCACATGATAGACCGATACGGTCTAGACAGGCACGGCACGTCATGTCATTGCGCGAACATCTTGAAGACAGTGGAAACTGGCTTTTCCGTTGGAGAAGTTTTCTGCCTTTCTGTCTTTTTCTCATCTACTTTACGGCCATTCCGCATATCCATCGGCCGCTGGGAAGTGAACGGCTTCAAAATGCGTGGGAGGTGTTCTGCTTTGTGATCTCATTCACAGGACTCCTGCTTCGTTGCCTGGTCGGTGGTCAAGCCGCCCCAGGAACATCTGGACGGAACACCCGCTCTCAAGTCGCGGATTCGCTCAATACGACCGGCATCTATTCAACCGTCCGCCATCCCTTGTATTTGGGCAATTTCCTGATGTGGCTCGGGATTGCTCTGTTTTGCTTCGTCCCATGGTTTGCTCTGGTTTTCTCACTTTGCTTCTGGTTGTATTACGAACGGATTATGTTCGCGGAAGAAGAGTTTCTGCGTCGCAAGTTCGGCGAAACATTCACAGCCTGGGCGTCTCGAACTCCTGCATTCATCCCACGCCTTTCCAATTGGAGACCAGCGGCGTTCCCATTCTCACTCAAAATCGCGCTGAGACGGGAATACACAGGGTTGTTCGGGATCGGCGTAGGATTCGCAAGTATGGATCAATTCGAACACTTGCTGGCGACACATCGGATTTCCCTGGAAATGCACTGGATCGCAATCTGCATCTTCTCCCTGTTTATCTATATAACATTGAGAATGTTAAAGAAGAAAACAAAGATATTAGATGTCTCTCATCGATGATTAAATGGATCAGTCACTGAAAAAGAACCGCACGGCAACGTCTTCAAAACAATTCACTTTAACCTTGTCGCTCCATGGTTAAAGGTGGAAAGCGGAAGACTCTCTTGGAGCTACTTGCATCGAGATGATGGTATTGGCAACTTACGCTTTTTGAGCTCACTTCTGACCACGGATCAATTCCTTCACCGTCACGCATCGGGTGATTTCATCGTCAGTCAGCCGTTCAGCACTCGCTCGTTGTGCTTCCA
>JBEBTF010000082.1:0-16701 GCA_040393865.1 Planctomicrobium piriforme
ATGGAAACCGGAGCTTGCTGGGTTCCATCGGCTCCAATGAGAATCAGCATTCCCTGCAGACTGAGTCGCGCGTCAGGATAGCCACTCACCGACGATTGATCCTTTCGCGTCACAACCACCGGCAAGGTTTCGTTGAGGGATGTAACGCCCTCTTCAATCAACGCCGGGAAGCGACTCCAGGCCCAAACCCAAAGCGTCGAGGTCGGGTCAGCGCGACCGGCCAGATCAGCCCAGGCATGTTCCGCAAGCAGTAGATCCGTTCGACTCGCTGTTCGGCACCATGGAGTCAGCACTTCGTCAATCCAGTTTCTCCGAGACTGAACCAGTTCCGGAAACTTGCTGATGACAGAACTCAATGGCACAAAATCGGACATTCAACGCTCTCACTGCAAACAATTACCAAAGCCACTATGCGGCGATGCGGTCATTCCCTTCACCGCGATGACGGGCAGTCAGCAAGTGAATCGCAGCGGTCAGGCCGTGCAGTGCGTCGTCGATCTTCTGGGTTTCGTGAATCACTCGGAGATTCTTGGCGAGAACAGTTTGAACCTCGACCAGTTTGCCTTCTTCACTATTAATATTGTGCAGTGCCTCCACCATATCACTGACACCTTCGCGAAGTGAGAGCGCCTTGGTCAAACTTCCATCAATACGCTCCATCAGCGCGGCCTGACGCTCATCGAGAGAAACGACCATTGCCTTGAGACGTTCTTCCCGTTCGATATCAAACTGTTCATGTCGAATGCTGAGATCATGCAGGGCACTCTTCCATTCGTCAGAATGCTTCTTCTGTTCAATAATCCGCTTCGACTCCAGTGCTTCATGACGTGCTGTTAACTCAGCCAGCACGTTGCTCCAGGCACGGTTATCGTTTTCATGGCGTTCGTCGAACTTTTCCAGAACACCAGAAAATGCAGCCAGCCAGAGATCGGTATGACGCCCTAATGTGGACGCAATCATCTGCAGGGCATCATCATTTGCCGCTTTGATTGCATTCAGGAACGGAGTCAGATTTCCATTCTTCACTTCAAAACGATTCAGCAACTCCCGATCAGAGAGCCGGTCGATCTGGTGCATGAATCCTTTTTCGACACGTTCGCACATGAAGAGCGCAAACATCATCGACATCGCCGCGGCGAGAGCTGTTGTGGTGGTGTTGAACGCCTGACCCATTTCACTGACGACGACCGGCAACTTTGCTGCCATCTCGTCAAACGAGATCCCGCTCAATGCGGTCCCGAAGTGAACCACTGTTCCCAAAAACCCGAGAACCGGAGTCACTGCAATCACGAATCGGGGCAATGTGTAATTGGTGTAAGTCGTGTCTTCGTCCTGCGCGGCGAGGTAATGAAGATGCTCGCGAAAATCTTCGGCGGAGCCCTTCTGCACCAGATAATCCAAAGCGGCGGAGACACGTTTGGCGACACGAGAATTCCGCAACCATGCCGGACGACTTTGAATGGATTCCAACATACGAACCGCATCCGCTGGCGAATCTTTTCCGTTTCGCGGAGGAAGCCATGTTTCTCTCACCGCCAGCATTTCACGAGGAAAACCAGTCATTCTCAACATGATGTCCGTGAGCCCCCAAATCCACAGGGTCACGATCACATAATCCACAAGGTGTTCAGTCGCATAACGATGCAGAATTGACTCGTGCATCGCCGGGTGCGAAACGACCGCATAAAAGATTACGGTGAAAATTCCCCCCAAAATCAGGGAGGGATCCAGCATCCGAACGAGGAAAGCCTTGCGATTCGCAGACATACTTCTGTCAATCCAATTAGAGCGAAATGCCGGAAATTCCAACGAGAACAGATGACGGAGACACATTTCCGCACCAGAAAGACTGCCTGACCTTATACCTCCGTATGGAAAATCGACTCAATCCGAAGTCTCTCTCCCCCTCGATTCCGCCCCGAAATCGCGGGAATTACCGGCGAAACCTGCGAGTCTCTCGTCGCAAACCCTTATTGATCCGATGGCCTTTCCATCAAAAATCCCCTTTGTTTGCCGGGCTTTTCGACAAGATCCTGAATTCACAGGAAGCACAAAACTGATCGGGGCGTCTGCTTTACCAGAAATATTGAACGTCGTAGGATTCCTCTTCAGTCACGAAGAAAACGGAAACCGGAACGATCATGGCAGTGCTCCTGCAAATTCAGAACGCGGTAAAGAGTTTTGGCGATCAAGCCCTGCTCGATGACACCAGTGTCACTATTTACGAAGGGACGAAGGTTGGATTCGTCGGTCGGAACGGTGCTGGTAAGTCCACACTTCTCAAAGTGTTACTCGGCGACGAAGAACTCGACAGCGGCGAAGTAATTCGCAACCCAAACCTGCGAGTCGGTTACCTTCGACAACACGATCCGTTCCAGCCGGGAGAATCCGCACTGGAATTCCTGATGCGGGATTCCGGGCAACCTGACTGGAAATGCGGAGAAGTCGCCGGACAATTCGAAATCAAAGGTGCATACCTGGATGGCCCCATCTCGGCCCTGTCCGGTGGGTGGCAAACTCGTGTGAAGCTGGCAGCACTTCTGCTCCACGAACCAAACTTGTTGATGCTGGACGAACCGACAAACTTCCTCGACCTGCGCACCCAGATTCTGCTCGAACACTTTCTCAAAAACTTCGATCAGGCCTGTCTGATTGTTTCTCACGATCGCGCATTCCTCGGCGAGACATGCTCCCAGACACTCGACCTGAATCGCGGGAAACTGACGCTCTATCCAGGGCCAATCGAAGACTATCTTGAGTTTGTTGAAAACCGTAAAGAACACGAAGAGCGTGCGAACGCGGCGATCGTTGCCAAGCAGAAGCATCTGCAAAAGTTCATCGATAAGAACAAAGCCAGAGCGAGCACAGCAACACGAGCGAAGTCAAAAGAGAAGCAGTTGGAGAAACTGCAGACCAACGACATCGCCGTGGATGAACCAACTCCAAACATGCGGGCGCCGATCGTCACTCCGCGACAGGGTCCTGCGGTTCGGTGCATCGACCTTTCCATCGGCTATGGTGACTATGCGGTTGCCAAAGAGATCAATCTGGAAATTGATCACGGGCAGCGAGCGGCCATCGTCGGAGACAACGGACAGGGAAAGACGACGCTTCTCCGCACCATTGTTAATTCACTGTCCCCAATCAAAGGGGAAGTGAAATGGGGATATGGGTGTGAAATCGGTGTCTATGCGCAACACGTCTACACAAGTCTGGACTCAAATCTGACTGTGCTGGAATACCTTGACCGAGTCGCCAAACCTGGCACGACCGCACAGGAAGTTCTTGCAGGGGCAGGCGCTCTTCTGTTCCGCGGTGGCCATGTCAAGAAAAAGGTCTCCGTCCTCTCCGGGGGAGAACGTGCCAGACTCTGTATGGCCGGGTTGCTTCTGGGAACCTACAACGTCCTGATTCTCGACGAACCGGGAAACCACCTCGACGTCGAAACAGTGGAATCTCTGACAAACGCCCTTTTGAACTACAAGGGAACCGTCATTTTCACGAGCCACGACCGTCACTTCATGAAGAAGGTCGCAACCTCGGTGATTGAAGTCCGCGACGGCACAGCCAGAAACTACGGCGGGAACTACGAAGCATACCTGTACTCTGTCAATAAAGAGATCGAAGATGGAGAACGCGAGTCGGCATCAAACAGAAAGCGTCTGGCAACTCCGCCGCAAGCGAAGCTGGAATCCGTCGTCGAGAAAACAATTGACCCGAAGAACGAACGGGCGCTTCGCAAAGAGATGAACAATCTTGAGAAGACCATCGCCAAACTCGACGATCAAAAGAAAGAACTCAACGCCAAACTGCTGACGACGTCAGATGCGAACACGGCACTCAAGGTTCACACAGAGCTGACGAGTATTACAACTCAGCTCAGCGAAGCAGAAGACCGGTGGTGCGTCATCCAGGAACAACTCGGCGCCTGGTAAAAAGTCTCGCAGTAAAACAGGTGACACCCGACACGCCCGGTGAATTCTCTGTGGTGTGTCGGGTGTCTTCGTTTATTGAACTCAATAAACATCACGTCGCCGTGACGTTTATCAGTACAAGCCGAACTATTTTTTACCGCTGGCTTTCTTTGGCACTTCAATATCCAAAGTGGAGTCTTCTTTAGGAAGATCCTTCTCAAAGTTATAAGAGCCAAACAGCAGGCGGCCTTCTCCTCCTTCGGTCACGACTTCATGTGTGGTTCCGACCACAGAAATTATCGTTGCCCCGCCGACCGTTCCCCGATTTCCAGCCAACTTGGTATCGAAAACACCATCCTTGATACTGGCAACACCTTGGGGGCCAGAGTTTCCTTTGGATGTATCCGGGTCAAATGTCACAGTCCCAAAAGGAACAGGCTTTCCTTCATAGGTGACAACGCCGTGAACGTGATAACGCGTTGGCCCATCCGGTGCCGACGACCCACACCCTTGTAGCGCGAATAGCATAACAAGCATCGTTGCGGGAGAAGCAAAACTCACATTTAACATCCGCGCCATATCTCATCTGCCTCGGAAAATGACATAACAATTAAAACACAACTTCAACTCAACATCAAAACCACTCGCACAAGGCAGTTTGTTTTAAAATACAGTACCCACAAACAAACCACCGAAGCAACGATAGAAAGTTGCTTATCGCCAGACAGAAAGCGAATAGAGACTCCAGGCGAGTCGTCTTAATGCGAACGGAAACACTGCCTCAAAGCGAATTCAGCAGGCGGCACAAACTCACTTGAGGCAACAGAATGAATGCAACACCGGAGTACGGAAACTATTCGTTGCTATAGTTCACAACTTCTGTCCCGGCGCGAGACGACAGAGCACGGATCACATTTGTATCGATGTTCTCGCTCAGCATGTCGACAGAGCCATCCACCATCATGAAGTGGACGCCTCCATAATGGTTACTACTAAACGCCTTATTATTAAACAAAGGGGCGCCTTTTTTATTTAGGGCCATCTGCAAATTTTTAGTGCTGACTGCGGAATAATTCACCTGTCCACCGCGAATCCAGCAACGCAAGTGATCTTTGTCAGAATCCATGGAAGATTCACCGATGATAATGGTGTTGCTGGTTCCATCGCTCACATCGCGCATCTTCTTATTAAGCCCACGCAACAAAACACCTTCTTGAGCATATCCACCCCAATCTGGCGCTGAGACCCAGCGATATGGCTGTCCTGTTGCCTGATTCAAGACTGTGGTATTAGATCCAGCTGGCCCCATCACTCCCAAATAATGGGCGGCGACATCTGCCCCGTACATAAACTCTGAAGCACTGGGGCACAGGAAGGCGGGGATAACCTGCTTCCCATAGTTCCCATTTCCTCCGGCAACCCCTGATGGTGTCGCACCATTCCAGACAATCACGTTCTTATTGATTTTCTCGTACAAAGCGGTCTGCTCCAGAAACGGCAGAATCATGACGTGGAAGCTCAATCCATTGCCTGTCTCGGTGTAAGTTGGACCAGTCCCCAACTGCTCAGTAAACGCACCTGGCGGGAATGTTTTGTGGGTATCGTGGTAATTGTGCAGAGCCAGACCAAGCTGCTTCAGGTTGTTCTTGCACTGAGACCGACGTGCCGCCTCCCGAGCTTGCTGAACAGCCGGTAACAACAGGGCAATCAGAATTGCAATGATTGCAATCACAACCAGCAGTTCAATCAGCGTAAAGGCACTTTTTCGATTGGTACTCACAGCCGCGTATCTCACAAGAAACCTCCTGATGAATCACCGTGGAATGCTTCACGATGCCATGGCAGAACCGCCAACAATGAAAATCAGAAATGAGCGCATTCACAAATCAACATACATACACGCGTTCCCGATAGCAAGAAATCAATTCCAACAATCCGTAAAACCTGAATCCTCAAGAATTTGCCCCTTGAAATCGCATACGAACCAAGAACAAGGTGCGAGGTACGCAGACCAGAAGGCGAACGGTGAACGCTGCGTCTAATAGCGCTGAGAGGCAGGCACGCACGTTCCCTTGTCCGATTTCAGCGGGGTCTCCGGTTGTCAATTCAGGACGTTTTTTCGCAAGAAACAGCCTCAACCCGGCCTCAAAAAACAGGAACCCAACAGCCAGCACCAGTCTTGCGACAATTCAAATGAAAAAATTTTGATTTCTCGGTAAATTGAACATGGGAAAAACATCGGGTCAGAGGTGTTTCTTCAGAGGAGCCAGCTGGCCCCTCAATCTCGAAGCAAAATTGACGGATTGTCGACAGGAGTCACTCGTGGTTCGAAGTCACCGATTCTTGACTGGATGTCTGCTATTGACGTTGGGGGCATTTATTTGCGTCTCCCCGAGTGAGGTTGCTGCTCAACGCAAGAAGCCTCCGGTCAAAAAGAAACCTGCACTTCCAGTGAACGAAGGTGGCGTTCAGATCATCAAAGTTGTCGGTGTTGATCCAGACAAACGGAACGCAGCAGCCAGCAGTGCACGTAAGATTGACCGTCTAATCAACGAGAATCTGGCCAAACACAAGATCGAACCCAATCCAAAAGCGACAGACGAACAGTTTGTTCGCCGTGCCTATCTGACGATCACTGGCACGATTCCACTTCCTGTTGCTGCCGAAGCCTACTGCCGCCGTTCAGGAGAGGACAAACACCAGTCTCTGGTCGACCAACTCCTAGGAACTCCTGCTCACGCCAGCCATCAGTACAACTGCTGGGCAGATACCCTGCGCTTAGTTGACGTCGTCCCTGCAGATAACCACATGACCCCGTACCGTGAATGGGTCAAGGAAAGCCTGCGAGAGAACAAGCCATACAACACTTTCGTCAGAGAGATGCTGACAGCCACCGGACATGTCTGGCAGAATCCGGCAGCAGGTTACCTGTTGCGTGATACAGGAATGCCTCTCGACAGTTTGAACAACACCGTTCGCGTCTTCCTGGGAACTCAAATCGGCTGCGCTCAGTGCCACGACCATCCATTTGATCGCTGGACACAGAAGGAATTCTATCAGCTCGCGGCTTTCACAGCGGGTAGCGACTACCGAAGGGGCTACAACAAAGACATCAACCTGATGATGGCGACGAATGCTCCGAAGCAAACGCCTGCTGGTGGATGGCTTTACGAGAAGATTGATTACGACTCACCAGAAGCCGGGGTAGCTCGCGCCTTGGAACGCGCCAACCGTTTCAGCTTTGGTGAAAACGAAAAAGCCCAACTGCGGTTCCCGAAGGACTACGCATACAAAAACGCGAAGCCAAACGACGTCGTCACTCCTGCTGTCATTTTCGGCAAAATGCCAGAAATGAACGGTAAGCCACGTATGGAAGCACTCGCAGATTGGCTGACATCCCCAGAGAACCCTCGCTTCACACGCACAATTGCGAATCGATTGTGGAAACAAGTCTTCGGGGTTGGGCTCATCGAACCAGTCGACGACATGCGAGACGACACAGTTGCTTCAAATCCGGAACTCATGACGTTCCTCGAAGACGAAATGAAGCGGCTCAACTATGACCTGCGGGAATTCATGCGAATTCTGTACTACACAGAAACATTCCGCCGTCAGGTCACATACGCAGACATCTCACCAGACGAACCGTACCACTTCCCTGGCCCAGTATTGCGACGAATGACCGCGGAACAGGTATGGGACTCCCTCCTGGCGCTGACCATCGAGAAGCCACAATACTCGTTTGAATACGTTCAGGAATTCACCAAATCGGTGACACTGGAAAATGCAAAGGGAGTCGACGACATCCTGAGTCAGGTTCAGGCCTATCGGGACTACCAGAAACTGGTCAACGATGAACGTCGGAAGCTGATGTACAAAGGACAGGAACTGCTGCCAGCTTCAGAACTGCGTCAGCCGTTGCCGGAAGGACACTTCCTGCGTGAATTCGGGCAAAGCAATCGTGAACAAATCGACGATAGCACGCTGGACGGGACCGTTCCTCAGTTGATGGTGATGTTCAATGGAAACGTCACTCACATGATGCTGGAGCCAGGTTCGATCATCCACAAACGCATCATCTCCAAGAAGAAGGTTGATGAGCAGATCGACACCATGTTCCTCAGCATTCTCAGCCGTAAACCAACAACATCAGAACGTGCTCTGGCAATGAATGAAATGAAAGTGCACGGTGCGAGCGGATACGGAAACGTGATCTGGGCATTGCTCAACACACGAGAATTCCTCTTTATCCAATAGTTGCACAGTTCAAATCTGTTGATGGTGGAGCAGTTCATCTCCCGGCCTGTTCCACCATCTTCTCTCAAATCACGATCGATATCCCGGTTAAGCCTTGAATACCTGCTTACGGGATACTTTGAAAT
This sequence comes from Planctomicrobium piriforme, assembly GCA_040393865.1. Classification (GTDB taxonomy): domain Bacteria; phylum Planctomycetota; class Planctomycetia; order Planctomycetales; family Planctomycetaceae; genus Planctomicrobium; species Planctomicrobium piriforme_A. The sequence goes on from JBEBTF010000082.1 coordinate 8,297, forward strand.
ACGCAAGGAAAGACGCACCATGTCACTGCGATCACTGAACTCGATGACACGCCGCGATATGATCTGCCAGACAGCATTCAGCGCATTCGGTCTGTCATTGCTCCCCGGCCTTGGGAATCTTGTCGCCGCTGCTGAATCAACAGCCGGCAAGAACGCTGCTCCAGCAAAGCATCTGATTTATGTTCGTCTCGGTGGTGCGATAAGTCACATCGACACATTTGATCCGAAACCAGGGCGCGAAACACAGGGCGAAACCAAAGCAATCCAGACAACGATTCCTGGAGTGTTATTCAGCGAATATCTCCCTAATCTGGCGAAGCTGACGGACGACATGGCTGTGATTCGCTCCATGAACACGCCAACAGCAGACCACAATCAAGCGAGCTACCTGCAACAAACCAGCTATCGCAAGATCGCTTCGATTGCTCACCCCAGCCTCGGCGTCTGGGCCCATAAACTGTTTGGTCCAAGTCACCCCAGCCTGCCAAGTACGGTTCAAATCGGTGGCGGTGTCGGCCCAGGATACATGGGTGCCCAATACGCACCTGTTCCAATCGGCGACCCAAACGCCGGCCTGCAGAATACGAAATCCCCTGCCTATTTGACTGACGACGCATTCGACAAGCGTATGCAACTTTCCACGTCGTTCGATGCCGCGTTCCGCAAACTTGCGAGTGAGAACTCAAAAGTGAAGGGGTACGATGATCTCTACAACAACGCAATCACTTTGCTGCGAAGCGAAGAGTTGAAAGCGTTTGATCTGAAAGAAGAATCACAGGCAACGCTTGATGCTTACGGGCCATCTCGAGTTGGTCGAGGAATGCTCCTCGCTCGACGTCTGGTGCAAAACGGTGTTCGCTGTGTGGAAGTGAACTACAACGGTTTCGACCATCACACCGAGATCTGGACACGTCTTCCAGATATGGCCAACACCTTGGACAAAGCATTGAGTGCTCTCCTCGAAGACCTGAAATCCACAGGGCTTCTTAGTGAGACCATTGTTGCTGTCGCGTCTGAGTTCGGTCGTACTCCACACATTAACCAACGAAATGGTCGCGATCACCACCCGGCTGCTTACAGCTCAATCCTTGCCGGGGCAGGGATCAAATGTGGGCAGGCCTATGGAAAGTCAGACGAAGACGCTTTCCATGTCGAGGAAGATGGCGTCGAGCCAAACGATTACAACGCAACAATCGCTCGTTGCCTTGGGATCGATCCAAAACTGGAAGTGTTCTCTCCAAGTGGGCGTCCGTTCCGCGTCGGTGACGGCTCCACCGGAATCGACAAGTTGATCGCGTAACCAACGCCGACTCTTCCTTCATCAACGAAGAAGCCCTACCGGAACAATGGTTTCCGGCAGGGCTTCTTTATTGTGATCCTCGCAGCCTGAAGACTGATAACTTTATGTAATGCGTTTCAGGATCTTCAGCAACACATCAAAAGTCTTACCATACGGGGGATAGAGCAGCCAACTTCCGCTCAGAGCAGACTGATAAAAAACAGGCTTCTCTTTGCTAAAAGCTCGAAATCCCCATTCTCCGTGATAAGCCCCCATCCCGCTTTCACCGACGCCCCCGAACGGCTGTTCCTCCTGAGCCAGATGCCACAGACAATCATTGACTGTCACGCCTCCTGAAATCGTCTCTTTCAGAATTCGATCTCGTTGTGCAGGGTGATTTCCAAACCAGTAAAGTGCTAATGGGCGTTCCCCCCGACGAATCCACGCCAGGGCATCATCGATCGTCTGGTATTCCACAATGGGAAGAACGGGTCCGAAGATCTCCTCTGTCAACAGCCGACATTCAGGGGATGCCCCGATGACAATTGTTGGAGGCAGCTTGGTTGTCGACTTATCAAAAAGTTCTCTGGCAGGATTCACTTCGAGAATCTGTGCGCCACCTTGCCTTGCTTCTTCAATCATGCTCACCAGCCGCTCGCGACTCGCATAATTGATAATAGAAGTGTAATCGGGATTATCTCGTAAGGTTGGATACAACGACGTTACTGCCTCCTCAATTGCACGGGCGACAGCCGTTGCCTTTCCTTCCGGAACAAGCAGATAGTCGGGAGCAACACAGGTTTGCCCTGCGTTCATCCATTTTCCATAGGCGATTCGACTCGCAGCAACCCCGAGATCCGCACTCTCATCAATAATGACGGGGGACTTCCCTCCCAGCTCCAGAGTGACCGGAACCAGATTCTCAGCCGCGGCTTTCGCGACCTTCCGCCCCACTTTTGTCGAACCGGTAAAGACAAGATGGTCAAACCGTTGACTGGCAAACGCCTGACCAACTTCGCGACCGCCAGTAACGACAGCCATTTCCTCTGGACCAAAATACCGCTCGACAAGAACGGTCAACAGGTCCGCAAACCGCGGCGCGAGCTCTGACGGTTTAATAACGACCCGATTTCCTGCAGCCAATGCAGCAATCGCAGGAGCAAGAGAAAGCTGCAATGGATAGTTCCACGGAGCGATGATTCCAATGATCCCCAGCGGTTGCCGGACCAGTCGATTACACCCCGGAAGGAACTGGACCCCAGTTGGAACACGCCGGGGTTTCATCCAGTTCTTCAGATGACGACGCGCATGCCGAATACCGCTACGAACAACGAAGAGCTCAGCCAGTCTGGTCTCATGCTGCGAGCGGCCGCGGAAATCGGCATCAATCGCCTCGACGATCTCGTTTTCATTTTCCTCAATCATCGTCAGAAGACGATTCAGGCGGTCCATCCTCACAGCCAACGGCTCATTGGGATGAATTTCAAAGTGCCGACGTTGCAGCGCAATCACGCCTTCCAGGTACTGAATCGTATCCTGGTCACTATGAAATCGCATTCGGGAGTCAACCACACCAGCAGGACTCAACTCTTGAGTTGGCATCAACATTTAAGCCTCACTTCAGAGCAGTTTGAAAACCACCCTTCTGCCTTTGGACCGTGTCACTCAAAGGTCTGAAACGATGAGCAAATAACAAAACACTGACAAAATCACCCAAAACCCTACAGGCATCACTATCAGGCGATTCTGTAATGCAATGATTCCGATCGTGGCTCACACATTACTAACTGTGAAACAACCAATTATGAATTAAAGACACATTAAGCATTGCTAGACCGTTTCGGCTTAGCGTATGGCCGCGGCAGCCTTTTCGAGGCGACATCACGCTGCACATGCCCACTGCGAGGAATCACTCGCGTATGAGCAGTTCGTACTCTTTCATTCTATAGCATCAAATATGCAGGACCACCGCCTTTTCACAACCAGTTGCTGGAAAAAGATTTTGCTGCAGAATCTGCCTTGAAATTCAATTCCGAAGCAATCCACCACAGCCAAACAACTTACAAGCAAAACACTTGCTTAACTGGATTAAACAAAGCGGAACGCCTGAAATTGTGCAACAAAAAAAGGCTGCACTACCAACTTGGCAGTGCAGCCTTCTCAATTTTCAACGTCCCTGATCTCAGGGGCCACCGTTCTGATCAATCCTAAAAAGGAGAGGACCGAGTGGGTGGCAGACGTGAACCGAAGTCTTCGATCGATTTTCGAAACAGTCTGGCGTATCTGAACACGCGAGATTTAGTCTCTTCCCTGACGAGAAGGTTGCTGTTCTGAAACGAAATCGACCAAACTAGCCTTAGACTTCTTTCGCGTCGATCCAGTTCATCATGCTGCGCAGTTCACGACCGACCTGTTCGATCTGATGATTGCGTTCACGACGACGACGAGCTTTGAAGCTTGCCTGATTGACTTTGTTTTCCAGCAACCAGTTTCGGGCGAAGGTACCGTCCTGGATTTCTTCCAGAACTTTCTTCATCACCTTCTTGGTTTCGTCAGTGATGATACGTGGACCAGTTGAGTAGTCACCGTATTCAGCTGTGTTGGAGATGCTGTATCGCATGTAGTTCAGACCGCCCTGATAGAGCAGGTCGACGATCAGCTTCAGTTCGTGCATACACTCAAAGTACGCCATTTCTGGCTGGTAACCAGCTTCAACCAGAGTTTCGAAGCCTGCTTTGACCAGTTCGCTGACACCGCCGCAAAGAACGGCCTGTTCACCGAAGAGATCTGTTTCGGTTTCTTCTGCAAAGGTGGTTTCAATCACACCCCCGCGAGTTCCGCCGATCCCCTTGGCATATGCCAGAGCGAGCTTCTTGGCAGAGTCTGAAGAGCCTGGCAGCATCGCGATCAGAGACGGAACACCGCCCCCTTTCACGTATTCGCTGCGAACGAGGTGACCAGGGCCCTTTGGAGCAACCAGACCGACATCCACACCCTGTGGAGGAACAATCTGTCCGAAGTGGATGTTGAACCCGTGTGAGCAGAGCAACAGGTTTCCTGGAGCCAGATTTGGCAAGACGTCCTGACGATAGACATCGCCCTGCACTTCGTCTGGCAGGAGGATGTTGATCAGGTCGCCAGCTTTGGCAGCTTCAGCGGCAGAAACCGGCTTAAAGCCATGGCTGACAGCGAGATCATAGTTCGGGCTGCCTGGACGTTGACCGATCACGACATTGCAACCGCTGTCACGCAGGTTCTGAGCCTGAGCATGGCCCTGGCTGCCGTAACCCAAAATCGCAACAGTCTTATCTTTGAGCAAAGACAGATCTGCATCATCGTCGTAGTAAATCGTAACTGCCATCAGTGGGCCTTCATTGAGGAATTAGAGAGTGTTAATGCACGGCAGCATTCGGAAGCCAGCTGATGGATCGATTCGACTGGCAGCGGCATCTCGAAAAGAATTCCTTCAGGACTTCTGCTCTGCCAGTTCGTTAGCGTGAGTCGCATCCGTTACAAAAACGTCTGCTGTCATTGAATTCTTGCGTGAGAGGGCAATACGACCGGTTCGAGCCATTTCCAGAACTCCAAACGGCACCACGGCATCAATAAATGCCTGTACCTTCTGTTCACGTCCGGAAATTTCGATCATCACATGGTCGCCGCTGACGTCGACGATGCTGGCACGGAAGATGTCAACCAGTTCTTTCACCTGGCTGCGTACTTCAATTGACGGGGTCTTCACCTTGACCAGCATCAACTCGCGTTCGACGTAGTCTTCGTTCTTGTAATCCAGAACACAAACAACCGTAACAATCTTTTCCAGTTGCTTGCGAACCTGATCCAGAACCCGATCACCGCCACCGACAACGAATGTCATGCGGGAATATTCAGGATTCTCGGTCGGGCCGACAGCCAGGCTATCAATGTTGAAAGCACGTGAAGCCATCATGCCTGAGATATGAGCCAACACACCAGGCTGGTTCACGACGAGTGCGGAAAGAATGTGTCTCATTGACAATTAGGTCCTGCCAGTTGGCCGGCGATTCGGTCTTGGGCGGTCAGTGAAATATCAAATGCAGAAATGTCAGACGCAACTCAATTCAAACACAATACCAGCAGACGCGACTCAACCAGATTGACGAAATGATTTCCCGTCAAAACAGATCTCAACACGGCGTCCTCTGCAGAAAACCTGGCATTCAAGGAACTCGAATCCCGTCACACTGCATTTCGGCATGACACTGGACAGCTTGCGAGCGTTCGCACTTGTCCTAATTTTCCGCCCCAAAATTTGAATCTGAGAGTCTATCGGAGAGTGTGGAGCCACTCAACCGTTCAATAGAGAGAATCAGCTTTTACACCACCTCCCGCTGCAAAATACGAATTGTCACGACTCAGGAAAGTCAATTAAAACAGTTGTACTGAAGTTACTATTGTGTTCCAATGTTCAGTACCCAGTCGATCCCGGTCGACAGCCTGAAACCGAAGACATTCCGCAAATTCCATTTGTTTATTACGACTGCCGTCACACAAGGAAGAGCCATGGCTAAAGCCAAAGTCGTCAAAAAGGCAGACTCTGCCTCCTCAAAGGAATCCAACGGAGTTCTACAAAACGCTTTAGGCCAGATTCACAAGACCTTCGGCGAAGGGTCCATCATGCGGCTGTCTGATCAGTCAGCCGCAGCTATTGACGGGATCTCGACCGGAGCCCTCTCTCTCGACTTGGCACTCGGCGGTTATGGGTTCCCTCGGGGCCGAATCATCGAGCTTTTTGGCCCGGAATCGAGCGGTAAAACCACATTGGCACTCCACGCTGTCGCGGACGCACAACGCAACGGTGGTATCGCCGCGTTTATCGACGCAGAACACGCACTCGACCCAGCCTGGGCAAGAAAACTCGGGGTCAATCTCGAAGAACTCCTCGTCAGTCAGCCAACCTACGGGGAAGAAGGCCTGCAGATCGCTGAGATGCTAATCAAATCCAACTCGGTCGATATCATCGTCATCGACTCCGTTGCCGCCCTCGTTCCCAAAGCGGAACTCGATGGGGAAATTGGTGACAAGCACGTCGGCTTGCAGGCGCGCATGATGAGCCAGGCACTCCGCAAACTCACCGGAGCCATCGCCAAAGCCAAAACCTGCGTCATCTTCATCAACCAGATCCGCGAAAAGATCGGTGTGATGTTCGGAAGCCCGGAAACCACTCCGGGGGGCCGCGCCCTGAAGTTTTACAGTTCTTGCCGAGTCGATGTCCGCCGAATCGCCACCCTGAAAGAAGGGGAAGAATCGGTCGGAATTCGCATGAAAGCCAAAGTCGTCAAGAACAAGGTCGCCCCGCCATTCCGTGTCGCAGAATTCGACATGCTTGGTCACCGCGGAATCAGCATGGAAGGCGACGTCCTCGACCTTGCTGTCGCCCAGAAAATTGTCCAGAAGAGCGGCGCCTGGTTCAATTATGGCGAAACGCGACTCGGACAGGGCCGTGAAAAGGCCCGACAGTTCCTGGAAGAGAACTCAGATGTCCTCCACGACATCAAAGAGAAAGTCCTCGCAGGAAAAGAGTTGATCAAAGGGACTGGCAGCGACACCGACGAAGCGTCAGAATAGCAGCAACGCCCGTAATCCGTCTGCTGGCTTGCCGCCAGCAGACGGCGATCGCCCTTCATCCGGACTCTCAGGACGACTGCATGACTCCCCGAGAAGTTTTGGCGCTTTGCCGTCAGAACGAAATCCAGGCAATTGACCTGCGATTTATGGACTTTCCCGGCACGCAGAAGCACTTCACCATTCCCGCCAGCGCGCTGACGGAGAACAGCTTTGAAGACGGACTCACGTTCGATGGCTCATCGATGCGTGGATGGCAGGCGATTAACGAGAGCGACATGCTCGTCGTTCCGCAATCAGAAACGGCGTTCGTCGACCCGTTTATGAAGTCGACATTGACGATGACCTGCAACATTCAGGACCCCATCACGCGCAAGGACTATGCTCGCGACCCCAGAAACGTCGCCAGAAAAGCAGAAGCCTACATGCGGTCCACTGGAATCGCAGACATCGCAAACTTTGGACTAGAGCCGGAGTTCTTCATCTTTGACGACGTTCGATTCGACCAGAATGAACGCGAAGCCTATTACCATATCGACAGCGTCGAAGGGGAATGGAATCGGGGACTGAGTCGCGGGGAATCGAACCGAGGATACCGCATTCGTCGTCGCGAAGGGTATTTTCCAATGCCTCCAAGCGACACCCTCCAAGACCTGCGTACCGAGATCATGCTGATCAGCCAGGCATGCGGAGTCGAAGTCGGTGGCCAGCACCACGAAGTCGCGACAGCCGGCCAATGCGAAGTCGACCTGAAGTATCAACCACTTCTTCAAGCCGCAGACAACCTGCTGCGATTCAAGTACATCGTGAAGAATGTTGCAGCCAGAACCGGCAAGACAGCAACATTCATGGCAAAACCGATCTGGAACGACAACGGGTCCGGCCTGCACATGCACTTTTCTCTGTGGAAAGCAGGCCAAACGCTATTCGCAGGCTCTGGATACGGCGGACTCAGCGATCTGGCGACACACGCCATGGGCGGCATCCTGAAACACCTGCCTGCCCTTTTCGCTTTCTGCTGCCCGACAACCAACAGCTACAAGCGAATCGTCCCTGGCTTCGATGCTCCGGTCAATCAGACATACAGCTTCAGAAACCGATCAGCCGCGATTCGTATTCCAGTTCACACGACATCAGTCGATTCAAAGCGTTTTGAATTCCGCTGCCCAGACCCAACCTGCAACCCGTATCTGGCAATGTCAGCAGTGCTGATGGCCGCCATCGACGGAATCCAGAACCGCGCCGACCCGGGAATGCCGCTGGACAAGGACATCTACGATCTGACACCAGAGGAACTTTCGGAATTTGCAAAAGTCCCGTTGTCGCTTGAAGAGGCTCTTAACGCCCTCAGAGAAGACGAAGGCTTCCTGCTGAGAGGTGACGTTTTCACCGAAGACGTGATTGACACATGGATTCGCTACAAAGAAACCCACGAGGTGAACGCCCTGCGAGAGCGCCCCCACCCATGGGAATTCACCATGTACTTTGACATGTAAGTCGAAAACGCAAACACTCAAACAAA
>JBEBTF010000083.1:0-16639 GCA_040393865.1 Planctomicrobium piriforme
ATCGTACCTACACAGGGTTGAATGGCGAGCTTGCCGGTCAGGTCATGCGGTTTGATGTGATCCTGGATGACGACCCGTTCTCGCGTCACGCCATTCAGACTTTGACTCGGTTGGAGACTGCAGTCCGGCACTCGATCTTCTTCCCGCCGGATTCGGATATTCCGATCGAAAAACAAGCGGCGCTGCGCAATTCCGCGGAGATCTATTCCCTTGGAACGACTGCAGCGATTCGCGATTTGAAAACGGTGACCGATCACGACCGGATTCAGATCGATATCCTTGTAACCGTTGCCGTTTATATCGTGATTGTGATGTTGCTGCGGCAACCGGAGATTTGTGCTTACCTGATCGTCAGCGTGGTCTTCAGTTACCTCGTGACACTCGGGGCGACGTTTGTCTTCTTCTATCTGCGTGATCCGGCAGGATTCACCGGGATCGATTGGAAGGTGCCCGTTTACCTGTTCACGATTCTGATTGCCATCGGGGAGGACTACAACATTTTGTTGATGGCCCGGGTGACAGAAGAACAGGAAAATCACGGCAACGTCGATGGTGTTCTGCACGCTCTCACCAAGACTGGTGGAATTATTTCCAGTTGCGGTGTGATCATGGCTGGAACCTTCTTCACGCTGATGGCTGGTTCATTGCTGGGGATGGTTCAGATGGGGTTTGCCCTTGGGTTCGGCGTCTTGCTTGATACCTTTATCGTGCGACCGATTCTGGTTCCTTCGTATCTGATCCTGCTGTATAGCGGTCGGTTTGGTCGGTTTGGTCGCTTCCTTGGTGCACCTGAAACCGTTCTTCCACCGTTCAATACAGCCCCGGAAGAGGAACTGGTTGAATCAAGCCGTTCATAATGTGGTTGGAGCCGTCAGCGGAGGTGGGGCATCGACGTAGATTCGGTGCCACAACTCCAGACACAGCAAATTCCATAAGCGGTATGCGTGATCCCAGCGCTGGGTCAGGTGCTCGTTGATGAGCCGTTCAATCGCTTCTTTTCGGAAGTACCCGCGCTGGAGACTGCGTTCCGAGAGCAGCAGGTCCCGAAGCATGTCTCGGTATTCGTTACGCATCCAGTGATCGATCGGAACACCAAATCCCATTTTGGGGCGATTCTGAATGGATGCTGGCAGGAGATCGCTGAACGTTTCGATCAGGATTTTCTTGCCGCGTCCCGGCTGAAACTTCAGTTCAATCGGCATGCGTGCCGCGAGTTCGGCGACACGGTGATCCATAAAGGGGCTTCTGGCTTCGAGCCCGTAAGCCATGCTGGCGATGTCCACTTTGGTCAGGATGTCGCATGGGAGATACGTCTGGACATCGACGCTGGTGGTCCGCGTGACAAAATCTCGTTGAGGGCATTGCTGGTAGGCGTCGAGAATCAGGTACCCGCTGTCAAAGCCAGCGAGATGATTCGTGAACTCGGCTGTGTAGAGTTCGTTTCGAAGTTGCTGGTCGAAGATTCCGATCCATCGGAGATACCGCCGTTCAGGTGATTGGCTTAATGCCTCGATGAATCTTTTCCCGCGTCGTCCCCAGGCTCCCTGTCGCGTTGATGTCGGGATTCTCTGCCAGAGACGCCATCCGAGCAAGGACTTCAACGGGGCTGGTAACCAGTCTGCACGTCCCGCCAGATGGACCGCCTGATAGCGAGAATATCCCGCGAATAATTCGTCACCGCCGTCTCCTGAAAGTGACACTTTCACGATCTGTCGAGTGACGTCCGAGAGGTACATCGTCGGAATCGCGGAGCTGTCACCGAACGGTTCGTCATAATGCCAGATGAGTTTCGGTAGCATCCCCAACGCACTTGGTTCGACAAGATATTCGTGGTGCTCGGTTTTCAGATGTGCGGCGGCTTGTCTCGCATAGCTGCGTTCATCGTACTCTTTAACAGGAAATCCGATGGAGAACGTGTGAATCGGCCGATCTGAAAGACTTTGCATCAACCCTGCAATGATCGTGGAATCGACGCCACCGGAGAGAAATGCTCCGATTGGAACATCAGACCGCATTCGTAGTCGCACGGCTTCTGTCAGCGTGGCTCTGAGTTCATTTCGCCAGTCGTGCTCTGACATTGGATTTGTCGGGACGGCGGAATACGGAGCTTCCCAGTAACGTGACACGGTGAGTTCGCCTGCTTCCCAGATCGCGACATGAGCCGGGGGAAGCTTGTGAATCCCTTCGAAGATGGAATGCGGATGCGGGACATACTGGTAGGTCAGAAACAGGTCGATCGATTTTGGATTGACCTGGCGATTGACACCCGGTGCCTGCAACAGGGCTTTCAATTCGCTCGCAAAAAGAAGTTGTGTTCCTGTGTTGTGGTAGACGAGGGGTTTCTGCCCCATCCGGTCTCTGGCAAGCAGCAATCGTCCATGGCGATTGTCCCAGACGGCGAAGGCGAACATCCCTCGCATTTTTTCAACACAACGATGCCCGAGCTCTTCGTACAAATGCACGATGACTTCGGTATCTGACGACGTGGCGAAGCGGTGACCACGGGAGATCAAGTCGTCCCGGAGTTCGCGGTAGTTGTAGATTTCTCCGTTGAAGACCGTCCAGATGGTGCCGTCTTCATTCGAAAGTGGTTGGTGGCCACCAGAAAGGTCAATGATTGAAAGACGACGATGCCCGAGTGCACATTGAGAAGGGGAACTGTTCCCTTCAAGTTCGGAGGAAAAGAACATTCCAACATCATCTGGCCCACGATGCTGGATTGCGGTCGTCATGTTTGAGAGGACAGTACGGTCGATTGCCGCGTCCGGTCGGTTCCAAACGGCTCCAGCGATTCCACACATGAATTTTTGCGTTCCGCAGGTTCTGGCACGAAGAGGGGACTGTCCATCGTTGTTTGATGTGTCCTTCAGGGTAACCAGTGACGGTCAGTCGTGTCACCTGTTCCGTTGAACGGCAGTGGATTTTGTTATGTAGAGATGGCCGTTACCTGGAGAAGGAACCGGTTTCAGGATCGCAGAGTTGATACGAGACAACAGAAAAGCCCCTCACCGGTCTCTCTTCCGATGAGGGGCAACTCTCTCAGCTCATGTGTGCAGCAACTGCATCTCAACTGTGAATCCGATTACTTGTGGCCGTGGTGGCCTCCCTTGTTACCTTCTGAAGTCGGTCCATCACAGCCAAGCTGACACTGGTTATTGTCGCAACTGTCAGTCGTGTCGTTGAATGAAGATCCCACTGTGCGGGATTTGATGTGGCCGCCTTGCTTAACTGCTGTGAACCCTGTGTAGGTGTAGCTCTGATTCAGTGATCCAATGCTCTCTGCAACATCGTTCAGTTCTTGCACAACCGCGTACTGGAGCTCGCTCAGCCCGACAATGAGGCCGATCACGAGCAATGTGGCGACGAGAATCAGTTCTGCTGAAACGATGAAACCGGATTCATCTTGAAGCAATGCTGCAGCGGTGTTCTTCATTGTGATTTCCTCTGTGCGATCCCTGTGTGATGAGAGCAACGGACGATCTGCGACATGCCGAAGTGTGGAAGGGCTGGAGTGCCGATCAGCGTGAGGCACTTACCTTCGATTCAACGGTGGAGCAGTCGACTCTGGAGAGCGGTTGCTGCCGGTCAGGAAACGATTCGTCTTTCGACGTGTGTAGTGACCGGTTCGAGAACACCCTGCCGAGGTGTTACGTCGATGGAGAAAATGAAAAGCAGCTGGGATGCCAGAGTGATGAATCGGGCCACACGACTTTGATGCAACCAATTTTAGAAACGCGGGTTGCGAAATTTTTGTTGTGAGTTTTGCTCAATGCGACTGAGCGACGCGCGCAAAGAATCAGCAACAGTTTGACATTAACAGGTGTCAACTGTTGAGAGCGCAGCAACAAATCAGGCAAGGGACTCAAGTGGATGAGTCGATGCGACTGACTTGATGGCGACCGTGTCTTGGTTTGAAAACCTGAGTCGGAATTCGGCAGTCCGACTCAGGTATTGAGATCGCAATCATTGCAGAGGGCTGGATTGCTGAGATCCAGACAACAACGATCACGTTGTCGAAAAACAGCAGAAAGGGTGCCTGTTCCAGAGAAGCAACATTAGAAAATGTTTGTCAAAGACAGGCGAGATTGTGCAACGTACTGCTAGTCAGGGGTTTGTGGGGAGCGAGCGATTCTTTATACCATGAGTCGAGGTGAACTGCCTGCTGCGGCAAGGGTTTGGTTTGATTCAGGTTCTTTACAGCCTGTTTAATTGCCGGTGTCGACGTGTTGTGCGAAAGCAACGTTGCCCGAACGGGATTTCGAGCGGATGGGGGAGTCTCAGCGGCGGGAAGCTGTGTTTGCGCCTGATGGTTTGAGTGTCAGGCGGGTTACTTCAGGGAGGCAGCGAAATCGCAGGGGGTGAATGCCGGCGAGGCCGCGTGAGACGTGCATGAACGTTGACTTCGCCCAGAATGTTCCTGAGGCGTACTTGCATCCATAAATGCTTGGGGCAAAGACTGGCCCAAGGCCGGGGAGGCGGACTTGCCCACCGTGATTGTGACCTGCCAGGACAAGGTCAATTCCGTCACGACATGCTTTCGGAAAGTTGTCAGGCGTGTGGCTGAGCAGGAGCCGAAACCCCTCTGTCGCTGGGAATTCTGGGTGAGTCCCCATCCATGGAGTTTCGTCCCCGCCGACAAAGAGCGTTTTGCCGAGTAGGGGCACTGCGATAACGGTCGATGCGACATCGTTCCAGCCAAGATTGTTCAGGCGTTGCCGCGTTACTTGTGAGTCACCGTACCAGTCATGGTTGCCGAGGATATAGAACTTTCCAAATCTGGATTTGAGTTTACCAAGCGTCTCGGGAATCCAGTCAATCAGTGCGTCGTTATCAATCAGATCTCCAGAGAAACAGATCAGGTCGACAGGTTCTCTTTCAATCAGTGCTGTGACGCAATCAAAATACTCTCGACTGATCGTGCCGGAAAAATGCCAGTCAGACAGATGAAGGATGACGAGGTTCTCCCATTCAGCAGGGAGGTTTGGCAGCTCAATCGTTTTTTCAGTCAGTTCAACCTGATACTGCTCGTTCCATGGGAGCTTCGCCAAGATTTGGTAAGGGCCTTTTGAAATCGGTTTCCTGCCCAATTGTGCGGCAATGTCGACGTGTGTTCTCTTTGTCTCAACCAGCTGGCGCGGATCAGGCAGAAAGTTGTAGCGAATCACTTTATGCAGCAAGCCGATAAAGCCAGCGCTGCAGAGGGCGACCATGAATTGCCAGAACCAGCTTAACTCTGACCAGCTTCCTCCCTGAAGGAGTCGCGGGCCATTCACGCCGACGAACCAGATCAACAGAAACGGGAACAAAACGACGGCGACGTCCTGAACATGACGAATCGGTTTCAGGATCGAATTGGACCACGGTAACCCATGCAGACGATTGATCACGGCAATCCAGAGTGCTGTGTGTCCAAGAGTCAGCAACACAAAGATGCCAGCGTTTCCCCAATTGATGGTATCGAAGAAGGTTGATGTCGAAGGCCAGTTCATTAGTGGGGCAACTTTACTGTGATCGTTTTCAAGCCCGTCAGTTGTGCGCTATGATGTCCGGCGATGTCTCACGATGCAGGTGGATCTTCGATCGTGGGAGAACTAAGCGTAGTCCGGTCTCTGCAAAATCAACAAGCGATGTTTCGCTGAATTCCTGACATTGCAGGTTCTTCCCCATCGTTCCGGGGTGTTTTCCACGGCCTCCATCAGGCCGGGGACGTCTGGAAATTCTGGTGGTGTTGAGCTTGTTGGAATTCCAAAAGTCGTTGAGTAGTGTTGAGTAATTCCGTTGCGGAGCCGTTTTGAAATCGTCCGAGTCAGAACCTGGTCGGGCGAGATTCCTGGAGCAGACACATGAGTGAAGAGCAAAAGCCGCAGCCAACAGTCTTTGTTTTGTGCAAAGATCTTTTCTTTTCCAGTCAGTTGCATGGTGCCGTGCAACGGGCAGGTCTGGTTGGTCGCACTTGTTTGTCGACAGCTGGTTGTCTGGAACAGTTGAAGTCAGGGACAGCACGCGATGTGATTGTCGATCTGGAGCAGGTGACTGCCGATGATTTGAAGGCGCTGCGTGAGGCGGCTCCCAGCCCATGCCGACTGACGGTGTTCGGCCCGCATGTGAAAGTGGACTTGTTTGCCGTGGCCGAGTCGATTGGCTGCGACGCCATCCTGACTCGCGGACAAGCATCCGCAAAACTCGATTCCCTGTTGAAGCAGTGGAATTCGTAAGGTCAGTTGTGCGGCGATCTGAGCGACAAGATCGGTCTAAAAAAATTCTGACATGACGGAGTCGGCAAGGAATCGACCTTCGGGGGTCAGGCGAACAAATCCGTTATGGCATTCGAGTAGTCCAGAGGCAATGAGTTGGTCATATTCCTCTGGGGCCAGATCTCGCACTGATTGCTGGTAACGGTTCGCAAAGTTTTGAAGGTTGATTCCGTCGATCTGTCGTAATCCCACCATGACAGCTTCTCTGGCGACGAGGTCGGCGGAGAGTTGATCGACGTCCTGAACAGGGGATTCCCCTTTGCGAATTCGCTGAATCCAGCCAATCACGCTCTGGTGGTTTTTGTTTCGTGTCCCGTTGATGAATTCGGCTGCACCGGGGCCAAAGCCGAAGAACGATTCGCCTCGCCAGTAGACTTGATTGTGATGGCACTCAAAGCCGGGAATCGCGAAGTTGGAGAGCTCGTATTGTCGGAAGCCTTGCGCCGGAAGGAACGACATCGCTTCCGCATACATGTCACGTTCGAGTTCCTCGGTCACTGGCTGAATCTGATCCTTCTGGAGTCGTGACCAGAAGCTGGTTCCTTTCTCAAACGTCAGCCCATAGGTGGAGATGTGCTGCGGTTTCACACTGACAGCCGCAGAGAGTGTTTCCTTCCATTCCTGCAGCGTCTGGTCTGGAACTCCGAAGATCAGGTCCAGCGAAACATTTGTAAATTGATGCTCTCGCAGCCGTTCAACTACTGAGACCACTTCTTCGGGAGAATGGGTTCGCTCCAATGTCCGCAGGTGTTCTGCCTGAAATGATTGAACGCCCAGACTGACCCGATTGACTCCTGCCGCCTGCATGACCGTCATACGATCATCTGTCAGACCGTCAGGATTGCATTCAATTGAAAACTCCCCATTGAGATCCAGCGGAAGCCATTTCTTCAGAATGGAGAAAAGACGTTCCAGCTGCGGGGCTGGCAGATAGCTGGGAGTCCCTCCCCCCAGGAAGAGTGTGCGAACGGGATGGGGGCCAGGGAGCTTGCTTCGTAGTTCTTGTTCAAGACACTCCAGATAAGTGTCCATCAGGTCGTCACGGCCAGCGATGACGGTGAAGTCGCAGTACCCGCAACGGTGGATGCAAAACGGCACATGCACGTACGCGGCATGAACGTCAGCGAAGGATGACGCAGAATGATCGTCAGCGGCGTGCATTATGAGCTTGTTGCAATCTTGAAAGGCTGTGTTGATGCGGACCGTTCGAGGTCGCGGAACCGTCGAGGAATCTGATTATAGTGTGTCCGCGTTATCGCGTGTGATTCCTGTCGCGAATTGCGCAATGGTTTGTGGAAGAGGTATCAGTGCTCGATGGCCAGATCGCTTCTTTCTGGAATCGCCTGTTCCGGGGATGATCGCATCAAGCCATTCGTCGCAATTTTCAGGGATAGGTTTTCGCACACGTCGTCGGTGATCGCTTCTGCTGATGTCGGGCAAGAGAGTAATAAGGGGGCGATGTGTCGTTGCACAAAAGGGCGTGCAGTGAAACCGAAGTGTCCTCCCAGATTCCAGTCACGGAAATAAGCGCTTCGATACGGGCAGGCTTCGAATCGGTCCTGATCATCTCGGGTCAGATCCTGATTGGAAAAGCCGACCATGCCTGCACAGTGGGAATGGCGTCCATCAACTGTGCCTGCCAGCGTGGTGATGAGTCCCAGGAACAGGCAGTCCCCCCAAGAAGAAAAGCACCAGATCTTCCGGTCCACCCGTCGCAAAGCCTGTTTGAGAGAATAGCCCGGAGACAGAGCTGGCCCGAGTAGAACTGCGCCTGTGACGGTATTGCCGAAGGGCATCCGCTCAAGTGTCTCCACAATCAAGGCCCCGCCGCCAGAGTGCCCGATGAGATAGACCGGACGGTTGGGCCATTTCTGTTGATAGGCGAAGATTTTTGATGCAATGATTGCTGCCTGACTCTCATGCCGTTTTCGGGATCGCAGATTGTAAAACAGCAGCGGGATTTTCAAGAAACGTTTGGTCCAGTCATAGATCTCGATTCCGAATGGCACTCCTCCGGCCACCAGCCCTTTGGCCACGTTCTTGTTGAACCGGCTTCGTCCTTCAATGCCGGGAAGAATAATCACATACCCTTTATCGAAGCGTTCGTCAGTCTGGAGTGAAGATAGATTCTGCATCTCACATCCGTTTATTGAATTCCATGAATTGTCACTCAACAGGAGTCGCAGTGGCCCACCAGGTTCGGCACCGAACCGGCGTTTGGTCAATTATGACTGGAGAGAGCGGAATTGCATCAGGGGATGGGGGCTGATCGGAATGAAACCAACCTCCCGGAGGACCGTTGGTTTCTCTTTCCAGTGCTCCGAGCCGTCTGGCCCATTCAAGAGTCATTCGGCCCATGGTCCAACGAGCATTGATATCCTGAATTGGACGCACTTCAAGATGTCCTTCATTCCAGTAGAGCATGGCATCAATCCCCACCGGCCCGAAGTATCCCGTTGCAGCAATGCGTTCAATTGCTGCACGTTGGGTGTTCAGAATATTTTCCCGCGCGGGTTCACTGATCTCAACACCAATCAGGCTGTTTCCCTGATATCGGCCTTGTTCATCAGTTAAAAGTCGTGTCATCCCCAGCAGATTGATTTGCGAATGCCCACTTTCATCAGGTGGTGTAATTTCCCATTGGCAACCGACTTCAAAATGACGCCGTAATAATGGTTCGACCACCACTGCTTTGCTACGAGAAAGCATGTGGAGAACCGTGCCAAACTGAGCTTCGGAGAGAAACGGAGAGTTCCCCCGAAGTTGGCCACGTCCTGCCTGACCGAGATTGGGCTTCAGAATCCATCCTCCTGATTGTTGATAGTTCTTCTGGATCACCGGCATTAATTTAGGAAGCGTGGTCACAATGGCTTCGCCGGGGAGCGCACATTGCAATTCCGTGCTGATCTCGTGCGAGAAGATTCTTGAATTCACTTGCCAGACGACATCCTGAGGCGGTGCCTGGAGTGCGATGTTTAACCGCTGTGCCAGCTTTCGAACGGCCGGGGTCCAGCCCCACGGAACAATTTCAGTCGCCTGAGATTCCGACAGGGAATCAGGAGAAATCATCTTTGGGAGACTGCATCCCAGAGACTGCATGGCGCTCAGGTAGTCTTCAGGAAGTGGAAAAGCACACAGAATTTCATCGTCGGTACGGGTCATGGCGAGCCAGATGCAGGCGAGTTCAGTTTCAAATCTGGCAATCGATCGACTCGGAGAGAATCCGGCATCCTGTGCCTGCTCGAACGAGAAGTTTCCAACAAAGAGACGAGACATAAAAATGAGATCAAGAGTACAGGAGGAGCAACCTGAAATTCCGCTGGTCAGACCTTCGGCTTTACGAATCGAATTCGTAAAAGTCACGGAACATGCAGGAATTCTAATCGCCGGAGTGGACGTCTGAACGCGGAGGACAATAATCAGGAGTGATGGAAGAAGGAAATGTCATTTTCCTACGCTCCCGACAAAAATGGAGAACGGAAGATACGCCGTATCCATTGTCAGAATCTGGATTTCAAACAAATGAGGCTCTGAGTGTCGAACCTTGATTACGATGCGATTCTCTTCGTTTCATTTGGGGGCCCTGAAGGCCGCGACGATGTCATTCCGTTTCTGGAAAATGTGTTAAGAGGCCGGAACGTTCCGCGTGAACGAATGCTCGCAGTGGCCGAGCACTATTATCACTTTGACGGAATCAGCCCCATCAATCAGCAGAATCGTGAGCTGATTATGGCAGTTGAGAAACGTTTACGGGAGATTGGAATCGGGCTCCCGGTCTATTGGGGAAATCGTAACTGGCATCCGCTCCTGACCGACTGTGTGGAGCAGATGAAACGGGACGGCATCCGGCGTGCTCTGGCGTTTGTGACTGCTGCTGTCAGTTCTTATTCAAGTTGTCGCCAGTATCGTCAGAACATTCTCGATGCATGTGACAAGGTCGGGGATGATGCTCCGGTGATCGACAAGATTCGAGTGTTCTATAATCACCCGAACTTTATCGCTGCAAATGTGGCTCGTGTTCAGGAAGCAATTGCACGATTGCCGGTAGAATCTCAATCCGACTTGCGAATCCTTTTCACAGCTCACAGTATTCCGTGCTCGATGTCGAACACGAGTCGGTATGTTCCGCAGCTGCAGGAAAGTTGTCGTCTGGTGGCGGAACAGCTTGGACTCCCAGCGGATCGGTGGGAACTCGTGTATCAGAGTCGCAGCGGCCGACCTGAAGATCCTTGGTTGGAGCCGGATATCCTCGACGTATTGAGAGAGATTCCTGAGAATTCCAAGCAAGGGATCGTCGTTGTTCCAATTGGATTTCTATCTGATCATATGGAAGTTCTGTATGACCTTGATACGGAAGCTGCTGCTCTTTGCAAGACACGAAATCTGCAGATGCAACGGGCGGGTACCGTGGGAACTCATCCGTTGTTTGTTGAGATGGTCGCCAAGTTGATTGCCGAACGTGTCCAAGGGGGAACCCCGCGGGAAGCCATCGGAGAATACGGACCGTCACACGATGTCTGTCCGCAGGATTGTTGCCCGGCACCAGTGATGCGACGTCCAGCCATGTAAATGTGATTTGACGGGAGAGAATTGCCGCATCTGGCAGACCGTGGTCCTGCCAGATGCCTCTCCCCTTGTCAGTAAAACATGGAAAATATGGTCGTCGCTACGACATGACCTTGCGAAATCATTTCCACGCTTCCGCCACGCGGCGAGTTGTGTTTCATTGATCGAAACGGCCGCTGCGCGGGCACTCGGTAGAGCAAACTGCTCTAGGTTTCTGGCACCCAAATCGGGGAACGATCTTGTGGTTCCTGCTCGCGGATGCGTCGGGCTTTAATGCGAACGTAAGGGGCGACATACATTCCACGATGTCGAAAATGTCCCGGTCGGGCATGGGGATCGCCACGGCGCGGCTCGACCAGATCTTCAATGACCAGCCCAGAACGACAGAGATCCCCAACGAGCTGTTCCCAGCGATGGAGATACTCGACGGCACCCGGTTCTCGGTAAGCAGTGTCTTTGACGACGGGAAGAGGATCGGTGTGATAATACGAAACGCCGAGAACGTATTGATCTTGTGCGTTTCGTTCTGAAATCTGCAGGCTGGTGGGTTGCTTGTGCTGGCTGATGTAGAGTCCGCGATGCCGTAATACTCTGGCAATTTCCTGATACACCGTGCGAATCTTGGGGATGTAACAGGTGCTGACCGGATGATGCACGATATCGAATGACGCCTCGTTGAATTGGGAGAGATCGTCCATCGATGCCTGAATCACGCGAATGTCGAGATTCCGGCGCTGAGCCTGTTCCGTGTCGAGCTTCAGCATCTCAGGGCTGATATCCACGACGGTCACACGGGCGCCGGCAGACGCGTACAGGATCGATTGCCACCCGCCACCGGCCGCGAGGCAAAGGACTTCTAATCCTTTGACCGATCCGGGTAACCACCCACGACTGTCGAGCGTCAACAAGGGTTGTGCGCACTCAGCATCTGTTGCGACCGCAGCAAACTGGCTTTTGCCTTTGGCGAGCTGATCCCAAGCGTGCTGGTTGGTTTGTTGATAAGTCATGATTGAATGCGGATCAGGTTCCAGAAGGAACAGGGAAATCGGTTACTGAATTCTTCTGCGGCAAGCTTCATTTTCAGCTGCTGGTGATCCCCAGCAGCCAGCGGGCACCAAGCGATGTTGGTAATCCGGGCCTCACGAGTTTCGTGGGGCGTCCCAGCGTCGCCAGGATGTTCTCGGCAGCAAGATACCCGCTGATGACAGCCCCTTCCATGGTGGCTGGCCACCCTGTTTGAGTCCAGTCGCCAGCAATCTGTAAATTGCTGACCGCTGTTTGCTGTGCTGGACGAAGGTGATCAATCCCCGGAGTGACCGAAAAGACGGCACGACGCTCGGTAATGATGCGGGAATGCAGGATTTTTGCTCGCGTGTTTGACTGAGCTTGCTGAGTCGTAGGTGGCCAGATGTCCTGTAATTCCTGATCAAGACTGGCGACAATCTGTTCCTGCGTTTGGGCCTTCAGTTGTCTGCTTGCGCTGATGACAATCTGGTAGTACCAGGCCGATTGCTCATGGAGTCTTCGTTCTCCCCGATTGAATAACCATTGTCCAAGTCGCCCCACCAGAACAGCATGGGGCAGAGTCGTGAGGGGGCGATCATACCACAGGTGGACACTCGTGATTGGCGCCGTTTCGATCCGGGACGAGCGTGAGCGAAGATCATCAAAGAGGACATCATTCGGCAGCAGACTGTCAATCTGATGCTGAGGAGTCGCGAGGATGACATGTTTAGCGGAGATGACAGTTCCGTCGGTGAGTTGAACGGAAGAGATCGTTTCCTGATCAAGGTTCAGTTGAGCAACTCGTGATTGAACGGAAACCGTGACGCCAGCTTGTTCGAGAGCCCTTCGGGTGCGGATGGAATAAAGTTCGTCGAGATCAATGGTAGGAATCTCAACTGTCCATCCGGCGGCGTGCTTCAGGAAGCCATCGACGAAGACCTTTCTGGCGTATGCCGCATCGATGCGTTCCAGTGATTCACTTAACGCACTGACCAGAACAACATCCCAGACGTTCTGAATCAGCGCGTCCGTTTGATGGTGCCGTCGGAGCCAGTCGGCAAAGCTCGTTCCAGAGAGTTCCTGGGGCTTGGCTTTCGCCAGTGCTCGAACAGCCAGGGCGAAAAGACGCTTCTCGCGAAATGTGAGATAAGGTAGCCGGAGAAATGCTCGTGTGAGATGAAACGGTGCCGGGAATGGATCGGCCGCAAAGGCAGTGCATTGGCCGTTCGGAGCAATGAAATTCAGAGTCGATTCTGTTCGAAACGCGTCTGCAAGATTCAACCGCTCGCAGAGTGAACGTAGATTCGTACAGCAACCCATGCTCACGTGCTGGCAATTATCAACGGTTTCGCCGGATTCCTTGTCCACATACGAAGTGGAACGGCCTCCCAGTGTGGGGCGACTTTCCAGCAAAAGAACCTGACACCCGGCTTGAGATAATCCTGCAGCGGCGGCGATTCCGGCAAGTCCGCCGCCAACAATGACGACGTCGTACTGCGTCGATTGCATCTGGGAATGACGATCCGAGGGCGAAGTTGGGGGCGACAAGATCGTAGCGATATCAAAGGGGGAATGTGTCGTATTTGTCAGGTCATGCAAGAGCGAATCGGGCGGAAACGACAATTCTTAGCGTGATCTACACGGATTGTTTCAGTCAGAAAACGCTCTGAATTGTTTACCAATCGTTACCCATGGTATTGAAAATAGAACTCGAACAACAACAGCGGGCCAACTGATTGCTGACTCTGTTTTTTCGTGCGGAAATCTGCGAAAAAAGGATGAAAAAAGAACGTGAGCGTCTGGGGTTGAAATTCGCAGGTCGGTGAACTTGAGTATCTGATATGGCAATGGAACCCGCAGAAGAAATCGATCAGCTTCGGCAAGAGATTCGCCGTCATAATCGGCTCTATTATGTCGAGGCGGCGCCTGAAATCACTGATCGCGAGTTTGATCAGTTGATGAAGCGCCTTCAGGATCTGGAACGCAAATATCCGCTGTTCGATTCTGATGACAGTCCTTCACATCAGGTTGGTGGAGAGCCGATCACGGCGTTCCAGACGGTTGAGCATCGTCAGCCGATGCTCTCGATTGAAAATGCATTTTCGGAAACAGAAATTCGTGAATTCGATCAACGGGTTCGGAAGCTTCTGAATCTCGATCAAATTGAGTACGCGATTGAGTACAAGATCGATGGCGTGGCGCTCGCATTGATCTATGAGAACGGAGTTCTAACGCAGGGGGTGACTCGCGGGGATGGTCGCCGTGGGGACAACATCACGCACAATGCCAGAACTGTGCGCGGAGTGCCTTTAAGACTGGATATCGAGAACCCACCTGAACGAATCGAGATTCGCGGGGAGGCTTATATCTCGAATGCAGACTTCGCTCACTTGCGGGCGGAGCAGGAAAAACGGAATGAAGAACCGTTTGCGAATCCCAGAAACACAACGGCCGGAGCTTTGAAGCTTCTCGATCCGAAATTGTGTGCTGCGAGGAAGGTGCGATTTCTGGCGCACGGGATCGGGGATCGGGGTGGCTTTGAGGCGGCGACACACGTTGATTTTCTGAAATGGGTGCGAGCGGCCGGGCTGCCTATTACGCCCCATGTCAAAGTTTGTCAGGGAATCGATGCCACGCTGGCTCATTGTCAGACGATGATGGAGGCATTGCATGACCTTGAGTTCGAAGTCGATGGTCTGGTGATTAAGGTCAATCAGTTTGCTCAACGTGAGGAGTTGGGGAACACATCCAAAAGTCCGCGTTGGCTGATTGCCTATAAATGGGAAAAGTACGAAGCTGTCACGCAAATCGAGAACATTGTGACTCAGGTGGGCAAGACAGGCACCATTACTCCTGTTGCACATCTGAAACCAGTGCTTATTGCCGGGTCAACGATTTCCCGAACAAGCCTGCACAACAACGAAGAGATTCAACGTCTGGGAATCAAGATCGGTGACTGGGTTGTTGTGGAGAAGGCCGGGAAAGTGATTCCTCATGTGTTGCGTGTCGAGGAATTTCGACGCACAGGGGAAGAAATCGACTTCGTGTTCCCGACCCATTGTCCGGAATGCAATGAGCCTGTCGTGAAGGATGAAGGCGGTGTTTATATTCGCTGCCAGAATCCTGCCTGTCCGGCTCAACTGCGAGAGAGCCTGCGATTCTTCGCCTCGCGTCAGGGGATGGAGATCGATGGCATGGGCATCAAGGTCATCGAACAGTTGATCGCCGCCGGTCTTTTAACGAGCTTTGCTGATATCTACCGGCTGAAAGACCATCGCGAGAAGCTCATTGGATTGGAGCGACTGGGAGAAAAATCGGTCGACCATCTGCTGGCAGGAATCGAGGCGTCGAAGCAACAACCGCTCTGGCGTTTGCTGACCGCTCTGAACATTCGCCATGTCGGGACAAGCAACGCAAGAATTCTTGCTGACACCTTTGGGACGCTGGACGAGATCCGTGTTCAGACGGCGGAGACACTTTCTCAGGTCAATGAAATTGGCGAGATCATTGCGAAGTCGGTTGCCGATTTCTTCCATTCGGA
This sequence comes from Planctomicrobium piriforme, assembly GCA_040393865.1. Taxonomy (GTDB): domain Bacteria; phylum Planctomycetota; class Planctomycetia; order Planctomycetales; family Planctomycetaceae; genus Planctomicrobium; species Planctomicrobium piriforme_A. The sequence goes on from JBEBTF010000083.1 coordinate 15,367, forward strand.
AGCCGGGACAAAGATTGTTGAGGAACTGCGCAGCTTTGGTTTGAACTTCGGCTCACCCATCTCGCGAGACACACCAGCAACGACCGCCAACCAACCATTCGCTGGAATGACGATCGTTGTGACGGGGACACTGCAACAGTTTAAACGGGATGAGATCAAGGATCTGATTCACTCACGAGGCGGGAAAGCCGCTGCGAGTGTTTCAAAGAAAACAACGTTTGTTGTGGCCGGAGAAAGTGCCGGGAGCAAGCTCGACAAGGCGGTCGAACTGGGAATCGAAATTATCGATGAGGCCGAGTTTGTGCGGCGTCTGGAAATGGGGAGTGAACAGTGACCATCAGTCGTGTCGAGACACTTCCTCCGATTCCCAATCGTCCTGCTGAATCTCATAAAGGCACGTACGGTCGCGTCCTGATCGTCGGGGGCCGTGCCGGGATGGCGGGAGCCGCTGCACTCGCAGGATTAGGAGCGTTACGCGGTGGTGCAGGGCTTGTTTATCTTGCTGTCCCCAAAAGCGTGATCTCAATTGTCAGTTCGATTGAGCCATCCTATCTCACACTCCCGTTGAATGTTGACGTGACTGGAGAACTGATTGACTCGGCTTTAGTGCAGATTCAGCAGGAACTGGTCGGGAAAGATGCGTGTGGAATCGGCCCAGGCATCGGGACGTCTGATGTCGTTCAGTCAATCGTGACGACTCTCTATCAGGAAGCATCGCTTCCCATCGTGGTTGATGCCGACGCCTTGAATTGTCTGGCAACACAGCGGGAATGCCTTGCTGTCCATACTGGAGCAAGAATCCTGACTCCTCACCCTGGGGAGTTTGCTCGGTTGATCGACTCGGATATTCGAACGGTTCAGGCAAATCGAGAACAGCTGGCGGCCGAGTTTGCCGCGAAACATGATGTTGTGCTTGTGCTCAAAGGGCACCGCACGATTGTCACCGATGGACAGCGTCTGTATGTGAATACGACTGGCAACAGCGGAATGGCGACCGGCGGAACAGGTGATGTCCTCACCGGACTGACGACAGCGTTGCTAGCACAGAAGATGCACCCATTTGAAGCGGCTCAACTGGCGGTCTATCTGCACGGTCTGGCAGGTGATCTCGCTGCTCAGGATCTGTCAGAGCAGGGGCTCATTGCTTCCGACTTGCCCAAATATCTCCCCAAGGCATGGCAGAAATTTCGCCATTGAAGAAGAGGCCTTCTGCCTGAATGGGGACTCAGGGCATCTCCAGAAATCATGCAGCGTATCTGGCACGCGGGATTCC
>JBEBTF010000084.1:0-16549 GCA_040393865.1 Planctomicrobium piriforme
TTTTGAAGCGAGAGGCAAGCGTGGCGCTAGCATGTTACCACTACGGAACCGAAGGGATGAAACACGATCCCGATGCCGCCGTCTTCTACCACCAGCAGGGAAGCTGCTATTTCAATCTGAAGGACTTTGAGAAAGCTGCAATCGATTTTGAAGAAGCCATCCGCCGAGAACCGAACAACGGGACTCACTATCTGCACCGGGGGGATGAGATCGAAATGATCGGGTATCATGACATCACGGAATTACAGCAGTTTGCAATCCGTGTTGAATGAATTTGGAAGAGAGTCAATTCCGCTGAGCGACTTGGAGAGTCGCTACGAACCGGTGTTTCCATGCTTTGGTGAAACGGTGATCGCCTCTCTTAAGCCTTTCAGTCTATCTTCCCAAAGGTCTTGCAGTACAGCACCGGCACGCTCCTCTTGATAAAAATTTGATTCCGTCAACTTCTTTCTTGACCCCTTTTTTATGTGCTCCATGATCTAATTCTCTCGATCAAACCATTCGAAGAGGATTTGGCATGGACATGATCTGGTTAGGGTTCGGAGCGGCATTCTTCGCTGTTTCCTACGTCATCGTTCACTTCTTCGCACTTCTGACAGCGGAGGACTGACCATGGACTGGACCACAATTCTTTCACTCAGCGTGGCTGTCGGTCTGGCGATTTATCTTGCCGCAGCTCTTCTGGCTCCGGAGAAGTTTTCATGACCGGAAACACAATCGTTCAAACAATTCTCTTTGTGGGAGCACTGATGGTCTGTGCCAAGCCATTGGGATGGTACATCGCCAAAATCTATACCGGACCGACGCCATTCCTTGAAAGGCCGTTCGGATTTCTTGAACGGCTGTTGTATCGGTTCTGCGGCATTGACCGCACTGCTGAGATGACGTGGCAGCAGTATTCCGTGTCAATTCTTGCGTTTAGTTTCGTCAGTTTTCTAAGTGTCTATTTCGTTCAGAGAATACAGGCAACGTTGCCGTTCAATCAGCAACAACTGAGAGCCATTTCGGCGGATTCCGCTTTCAATACTGCGGTCAGCTTTGTGACGAATACCGACTGGCAGGGATACAGTAGTGAACTCACCATGAGTAACTTGACCCAGATGACGGCATTGACGGTACAAAATTTTGTTTCTGCAGCAGTGGGACTGGCGGTGTTGATTGCCCTGATTCGAGGCTTCACCAGGCATTCATGCAACACGATCGGGAACTTCTGGGTCGATCTGGTGCGGGGAACGATCTATCTCCTGATTCCTTTATCACTTGTTCTGTCGATTGCTCTCGTTTCGCAGGGAGTGGTGCAATCGTTCGGCTCTCCTCCAGAGACGATACTCTTAGAACCGATTGCTGATGCAGATGGGAAGACGCTCACCACACAGCACATTGCCATCGGCCCGGCCGCTTCTCAGGTTGCCATCAAACAACTGGGGACGAATGGAGGGGGATTCTTCAATGCCAATTCGGCTCATCCTCTGGAGAATCCGACGCCGTTGTCGAACTTTCTGGAACTGCTGGCAATTCTTCTCATTCCTGCTGCTCAGTGTTTCACCTTTGGGGACATGGTCGGAGATCGTCGACAAGGCTGGGCGGTTTTCTCGGCGATGGCAGTGATTTTCATCCCCCTGCTGTTGTTTGTGGTCTTTGTGGAGCAGCGAGGAAATCCCATTCTGGCCAACTTGGGAATCGATCAGATTGCTTCCGGTTCCCAGCCCGGTGGAAATATGGAAGGAAAGGAAACCCGGTTTGGAATTGTCAATTCCTCTCTGTGGGCCGTCGCCACGACAGCGGCATCTAATGGCTCGGTGAATGCCATGCATGACTCATTCACGCCGCTGGGGGGATTGATTCCGATGTGGCTGATGCAACTGGGAGAAGTCGTCTTCGGAGGTGTCGGTTCCGGACTCTATGGGATGCTGGTGTTTGCCATCGTGACGGTCTTTATTGCCGGGCAGATGGTAGGGCGAACTCCGGAGTATCTGGGGAAGAAGATAGGGGCGTTTGAAATGAAGATGGCCTCTCTGGCGATCCTGCTGCCGTGTGCAATGGTCCTCGTCGGAACCGCTCTCGCTGTCGTCACGCCAGCGGGTCGAGAACCGATTTTCAATCCCGGTTCCCATGGTTTCAGTGAAGTTCTGTATGCGTTGTCCTCAGCTGCCAACAACAACGGCAGTGCGTTTGCGGGACTGGGAGCGAACACACCGTTTTATAACGGTCTGCTGGGACTGGCGATGCTGATTGGTCGATTCTGGGTGATGCTGCCGGTCCTGGCGATTGCCGGTTCTCTGGCTGCCAAGAAGTCCGTTCCCGCTGGTCCAGGAACACTCCCCACCGATACTCCACTGTTTGTCCTGATGCTGGTCGCTGTCGTGATTGTGGTGGGAGCATTGAGCTTCTTCCCTGCCTTGGCTTTGGGGCCGATCGTCGAACACCTTCAGCTCTCGGCGAGGAAATAGGAATGCACACATGACAAGAACATCCCCACAATACATCAATCAAAACATCATTGGAGAAGCGATTGTTTCTTCGTTTCAGAAGCTCGACCCTCGTGTCCAGCTTCGCAATCCGGTGATGTTCGCTGTTTATCTGGGAAGCATGCTGACGACGCTGTTCTGGATCAACTCGCTGATGGCATCGACGGGCGAATCGTCTGGCTTCATTCTAGGAATTTCGATCTGGCTCTGGTTCACAGTCCTGTTTGCCAACTTTGCGGAAGCAATTGCCGAAGGGCACGGCAAAGCTCAAGCTGCCTCCCTGAAGAAGAGTCGATCGACCGTGATGGCCCATCGACTTACCTCTCCAACCGACGACGAGGGACAAGCGATCTCCGCTACGGAATTGAAGAGGGGGGATTTGGTCATCGTGAAAGCGGGGGAAACGATCCCTGCGGACGGAGAGGTGATTGAAGGAATCGCTTCCGTCGATGAAAGTGCCGTCACGGGAGAGAGTGCTCCGGTCGTACGGGAGAGCGGAGGAGATCGCAGTTCTGTCACAGGAGGAACCCGGGTGATCTCCGACTGGCTCATCATTCAGGTCAAAACTCTGCCGGGAGAGAGCTTTCTGGATCGCATGATTGCCATGGTGGAGGGAGCCAAACGTCAGAAAACTCCGAATGAAATTGCTCTGGCCATTCTTCTGTCAGCTCTCACGCTGATCTTCCTTCTGGTCGTCGCCACGCTGCTGCCCTATTCGATTTTCAGTGTTGAGGTTTCCGGGCAGGGACAAGCGATCAGCCTGACGGTTCTCATTGCCCTGTTTGTCTGTCTGGCTCCAACCACGATTGGAGCCTTGCTTTCAGCAATTGGGATCGCCGGGATGAATCGTCTCTGTCAGGCGAACGTGATTGCCATGTCCGGACGAGCGGTCGAAGCAGCAGGAGATGTGGATGTACTCCTTCTGGATAAGACCGGAACGATTACATTGGGGAATCGGCAGGCGACACGGTTTGTTCCCGCTGATGGAGTTCAGGAACAAGAGCTGGCCGAAGTAGCCCATCTGGCCTCCCTGGCGGATGAGACGGCGGAGGGCCGGAGCATCGCCGTGCTGGCCAAAAAGCAATTCGGATTACGGGGACGAGACCTGGAGCAGATCAAACCTCAATTCGTCCCGTTTTCCGCCCGTACTCGCATGAGCGGTGTCACCATCGATGGAACGGAAATTCGCAAAGGGGCTGCCGAAGCGGTCGAGGTTCATGTCAGGTCGCAGGGAGGATTTGTTCCGGACGATGTGAAACACGCTGTTCAACAGATTGCCAAAGCTGGCGGAACGCCGCTGGTCGTCAGCCGGGATTCAAAAGTCCTCGGTGTCATTGAACTTAAGGATATTGTGAAAGGGGGAATCAAGGATCGATTTGCCGAACTGCGACAGATGGGAATCAAGACTGTCATGATCACGGGAGACAATCCCCTGACGGCCGCAGCGATTGCTGCGGAAGCGGGAGTCGATGACTATCTGGCGGAGGCGACTCCCGAAACCAAGCTCTCGCTGATTCGTGATTATCAGAAAGGGGGGCGGCTGGTCGCCATGACCGGGGACGGCACCAACGATGCTCCCGCCCTGGCTCAGGCGGATGTTGCTGTGGCGATGAACAGCGGGACCCAGGCGGCCAAAGAAGCGGGAAACATGGTTGATCTCGACTCGAATCCCACCAAACTGATCGAGATCGTCAATATTGGAAAACAGCTCCTGATGACTCGAGGTTCGCTCACCACGTTCAGTATCGCCAATGATGTCGCCAAGTATTTTGCGATTTTACCGGCGGCGTTTGCTGCGACATATCCCGCACTCAAGGGACTGGACCTGATGCGATTGACCTCCCCCACCAGTGCCATTCTGTCGGCGGTGATTTTCAATGCCCTGATCATCATTGCCCTGGTGCCGCTGGCGTTAAAAGGGGTGGCCTATCGTCCCGTCGGGGCTGCTCAATTGCTGCGAAATAATTTACTGATTTATGGATTCGGAGGACTGATCGTCCCCTTTATCGGAATCAAAGTGATCGATTTGCTGCTCTTCGCAGTGGGTTTGGCTTGATTCACGACTCAGCGGCTGCTTTTGACAAGAAAGAATACATATTATGCTTCAACAATTCCGCATTGCGACTCTGCTTCTTTTCGCCTTCACCATTCTGACTGGAGGGATTTATCCGCTCGTGGTGACGGTCGTTGCTCAAACCGTGTTTCCTCATCAGGCAAATGGCAGCCTGCAGAAGAATGAACAGAAAATCATCGGTTCGGAGTGGATCGGACAACAATTCACTCGCCCGGAATACTTCTGGGGACGACTCTCAGCGACTTCCCCGGTTCCATACAATGCCAGTGCTTCCAGCGGATCAAACTTTGGTCCACTCCATCCTGGATTGAAACAGGCAGCGGAAGCCCGAATTGCAGAACTGCGGAAATGGAAAACTTCAGAATCAAAAGTTCCCGTTGATCTGGTGACCTCATCTGGAAGCGGACTCGATCCTCACATTTCAATCGCTGCTGCCGAGTTTCAGGTTCCACGCATCGCTCCGTTGCGGAACATGAAAGAAGTGCAACTGCGGGAACTGATCCATCAGCACACAGAAGGCCGACAATTCGGCATTCTGGGAGAGCCGAGAGTTCATGTTCTGCGTCTGAATCTGGCACTTGATCAGCATCTCCCCCAATAACGAACGCTCATGGCGGACATTCGTCCCAATCCCGATCAGGTTCTGGCACAAGTCCAGGCTGCAGCTGCCAAAGAGAAGCGAGGTTCGCTTCGAATTTTCTTTGGTTACGCTGCCGGTGTCGGAAAGACCTATTCCATGTTGCAGGCGGCCCGACTGGCAAAACAGGAGGGCCGAGATGTGGTCGCCGGGTACGTCGAGCCGCATGGAAGAATCGAAACAGAGGCTCTGCTGGAAGGCTTCGAAACGCTCCCGCTGATGGAAATTCCGTATCGAGGAGTAACGCTGCAAGAGTTTAATGTCGATGCCGCACTCACACGTCATCCGAACCTGATTCTGGTTGATGAATTGGCCCATACCAACGCAGCGGGGTGTCGCCATGAAAAACGCTGGCAGGATATCGAGGAACTTCTGGAAGCTGGGATTGATGTCTGGACGACGCTGAATGTCCAGCACATCGAAAGTCTAAACGATGTGATTGGCCAGATTACGGGAGTCATCGTTCGGGAGACGATTCCTGATGGTGTCTTTGAAAGAGCCGATGATCTCGAATTGATCGACATCACCCCGGAAGAGTTGCTCATTCGTCTGAAGGCGGGAAAGGTCTATGTGTCTGAGCAGGCCGAGCGGGCTGTTCAGAGTTTCTTTCAGAAGCAAAATCTCACCGCTTTGCGGGAACTGTCGCTTCGCCGGGCTGCCGACCGGGTTCACGATGATGTGGAAGCTGGACGTCGTGCTAAGGCCGCAATTCAACCCTGGGCGACGGTCGATCGATTGCTGGTCTGTATCGGTCCAAGTCCCACGACAGCCCGTGTGATCCGGACGGCCAAACGGATGGCGACAGCACTCAATGCCCCTTGGCTGGCGGTTTCTGTCGATTTGGCCGGAGAGCAATCCAGCAGTGCTGTCAAACAGCAGATTGCTCAGCATTTTCAACTGGCGGAACGATTGGGAGCAGAGACACTGACGCTCGCAGGCCAGAAGGTGACGGAGACGATTCTTGACTTCGCCCGTTCCCGAAATGTGACCAAGATTCTGATCGGAAAGACAAGGCAACCACGCTGGCGACGATTCCTCGTGGGAACGGTTGTCGATGATCTGCTGGAGCAGAGTGGCGAGATTGATGTCTATGTCATTCACGGAAAGGAAGACATTCAGCCGTTCTCTCCTGTCAAATCTCACGGTTCTCGTCTCAATCGAAGTCTATATCTGAAGTCTGCGTTGGCAATCATGGTGGCGGCGTGCCTGGCGGCGGGTCTGCGATCCCTGCAGATTGCGGATTCGGAAGCAAATACGGCGATGTTTTTTTTGGCGGGAGTGGCCTGGGCCGCCTTTCGCTATGGCCGAGGTCCCGCCGTTTTCAGCAGTATTCTGGCGGTTCTGACTTTCGATTTCTTCTTTTCTCCACCACTGTACTCGCTTGCCACAGCCGATTCTCAATACGCCGTCACCTTTGTCATCATGTTGATAATCGCACTCGGGATCAGCACTTTGACTTCTCGTTTGCGGGCACAGATTGAGAGTGCCCGCCTGCGTGAACGAAGAACGTCGGCACTGTTCGAACTGGGCAAACAACTCAGCTCGCTTTCCGGAAAAATCTTTCTGGTCAATGCCGCCGGGAGCAAGCTGAGTGAGATTACCAGAGGAGAAATCTGCATCTACCTGTCTTGTCCTCCTGCTCCGGCAGAACTGGTTTTGGGAGACGAGTCCTCGATTGCAAGTCATCCCGTCAGTCTGCCGACCGCACAATGGGTGATCGATCACGAACAGATTGCCGGAGCGGGGACAAATACATTGCCGAATGCTTTGGCGGTCTTTTTTCCGATGATCGGTTCACAGAGATCGTTAGGAGCGATCGGCATACGGACCACTGAGATGCAGACACTGCTGGAACCCGATCAACGTCGCTTTATCGAAGCCTGTGCCAATCAGCTCGCTCTCTCGCTGGAACGGGATCAACTGGCCATCGATGCCACGGAGGCCCACATTCAGGCGGAAACGGAACAGGTTCGCAGCAGCCTGCTTAGTAGCGTTTCGCACGATCTGAAAACGCCCCTGGCAGCGATTGCGGGGGCCAGCAGCAGTCTGCTGCAAAGCCCGACTCTCGATGAACGGATTCGTCACCAGCTGCTGGAAACGATCAGTGAAGAAGCCACCCGGCTGAACCGGCTTCTGGAAAACATTCTCCAGATGTCCAAGCTGGACGCTGGAGCAACAGCTCCTCACATGCAATGGCACCTGCTGGAAGAGATTGTCGGGAGTGCTCTTCGCCGCACGCAGCAGGAACTCGATCAGCATCCAGTCCGATTAGACATTCCGGACAAGCTTCCTCTGATTTTTGTGGATGGCCTGCTGATGGAACAAGTCTTTGTCAATCTCCTGGAAAATGCAGCCCGCCATACGCCTGCCGGAACAGTGAACCACATCAATGCGGTTCTGGAGAACAATGCCATTCGAATCACCATGTCCGATAACGGTCCCGGGATTCCCGCCGGTGCAGAGGAGAAAATCTTTAACAGGTTCTATCGTGCTTCACCGATGGCGGACAGCGGTCGAGGAAGCGGGCTGGGATTGGCGATTTGTCGAGCGATCGTCAAAGCTCATGGAGGAACGATCACCGCCTCGACTGTTCCGGAAAACGGAGCTGAGTTCGTGATTCGACTTCCGCTCAGAATGGATGCTCCCCAGATTCAAGTCGAGTAGAATTGTTCCATGGCAGGCGATCACCACATTCTGATAATTGAAGATGAACAGCCGATCCGACGGTTCCTGAAGGCATCTCTATCGAGCGAAGGCTATTTCATCACGGAAGCGGTCTCGGGACAGGATGGACTCCGGAAAGCCACAAGCCAGCCTCCTGAGCTGGTGATTCTCGATCTCGGCTTACCTGATCTGGATGGACAGGAAGTTCTCGATCGACTCAGGGAATGGTGTTCTGCTCCGATCATTGTGCTCTCTGCCCGGGATCAGGAGTCGCAAAAAATTCAGGCACTGGATCACGGAGCGGATGACTATCTCACCAAGCCGTTTGGGGTCGGTGAACTGCTGGCCCGGATTCGAACAGCCCTGAGACACGTTCACTGCAACAGCAAAGAGTCCACCGTCATGATGGTCGGCGATCTGCGAGTCGACCTGACTTCCAGGCTGGTGTTTCGAAACGACAACGAGGTCCATCTGACTCCGCTGGAATATAAACTGTTCGTGACCATGCTTAAGCATCAGGGAAAAGTCCTGACACACCGGTTCCTGCTGCGAGAGGTCTGGGGGCCGCAAGACTCACAGGAAAATCACTACCTGCGAGTCTTCGTCAACAGCCTTAGAAAAAAGCTGGAACACGACTCTGCCCGCCCACGATACATTCTCACCGAACAAGGAGTCGGCTACCGGTTTGCTTGCGAGTGACTTTGTGCTGATTCAGTAAGTGAGATCAAAGGAATCGTATCGACGAAGATTTCGTCAGTTTCATGTGTTCTGAATTCAGCAGTAGCAAGACTTGCAATATGACCATGACTCATCCAGCCACCATCCGTAGGCCAGGAGAAGGCTCAAGAATCGGGATTGTCGGCGACACGTACCGATTTTTAGTCACCGGCGGAGAGACCAACGGAAAATATGCCACGTTTGATGCTCTGGTTCCTCCGGGAGGCGGTCCTCCTCCGCATATTCACACCCGAGAGGAGGAATCATTCCTGGTACTCGAAGGTGAAATCACGTTTCAACTCGGCGAAGAACGGATCGTGGCCGGTGCCGGGACATTCCTAAACATGCCGGTCGGAAGCCTGCATTGCTTCAAGAATGAGAGTGACAAGATTTCCAGAATGATTGTCTCTGTTGCTCCCGCTGGGCTGGAGCAGATGTTCCTCGAAGTAGGGCATCCGCTCGCCGATGACGTGGAGCTGGCATCACCACCGACTGCGGAGGAAATTCAGAAACTCCTCGAAATCGCTCCTCGATACGGGATTGAGATCAGAGTTCCAGGACATTGAGAAGGGAGTCGAGATGACAACTACAAATTACCAAATCCGCCAACTTGCTGACGAGCTTTCGCCACCCGAATCGGGAAAGCTGAGTGTTGTCCTGGCGGACGATGAGAATGCCAAAGTCATCTTGTTCGCCATTGCTGCGGGAAGTGGTTTGGCTGAACATGTCGCACCCTTGCCAGCGATCATTCAAATCATCCAAGGGGAAGCGACTTTGACCGTAGGAGAAGAAATTGTGAAAGGCAAACCAGAAAAATTGGATTCAGATGGCTCCCAGGACGCCGCACAGCACCAGGTCGAAACGCCGCTGGTCATGCTCCTGACACTGCTGAAGTGAGAAACGACCCTGATGAACGCTCAAACCATTACCTATTCCATCAATCGCCGTGCTCCAGAGGTTTATCACTTCGCCTCGAATCCAGAGAATCTGCCACAGTGGATCAAGTCCTTTTGTCTGTCGGTGCCGAAAAGCGAAAACGACTGGCAGATGGAGACTCCCACCGGCTGGATTGGGATTCGTTTTGTTCCAAACAATGAGTTTGGAGTCCTGGATCACACCGTGACATTGCCGGATGGTCAGTCGATCCTGAATCCGATGCGAGTCGTCGCCAACGGTCACGGGAGTGAGGTGATGTTCACGCTGTTTCAGCTTCCCGGCATGTCAGACGAGCAGTTCGCCAAAGACGCCAGCATGGTGGAAGCCGATCTGCTGACGCTGAAGACTGTGCTGGAAGACCATACCCCATAATAGCGGAACCCAGACATGATCCGGCTCAAGCGTGTTTATGAGGAACCTTCCAAGCAGGATGGTCTGCGTATCCTCGTGGAACGCCTCTGGCCACGAGGTGTAAGCAAGGCCAAGGCGGCGGTTGATCTCTGGCTGAAGGACCTGGCTCCCAGCACGGAACTTCGGACATGGTTCCATCACGACCCGGAACGATGGAACGAGTTCTGCAAACGCTATGAGACGGAACTGAATGAGAAAGGCGACTTACTCACATTGCTCAAACATCGCACCACAGAAGGAACGGTCACCTTCATCTATGCCGCCAGCGATGAGGAACGGAATAGTGCGGTTGTCTTGAAAGAATATCTCGAAAAGCGGAAATGAATTCGGCAGGGAAAGTCTGCCGTCAGTCTCGCTGATGGAGGCAATGGATCGGCATCTCGACTGCGTGAAATTATTCGCAGAATTCACCTTTCACATCACATCGTTCAGGGATCACCTCTTCCAGTCATCGTCGTACGTGTCGAGAAATGCAGGAGACACTAGGGCATCTCTCTCCCTCGCTCGTCCTCGGTTTCGTTCTTCGGCATGGATTGCCAATGAGAGGTAAACGAGTGACGCTCGTGTCATCTTGAGGAGTCGCATCGTTTTGCGTTCGAAGTCCGATCGATAGGTAGAGAAGGCTAATGTGTCTGATTGACCTCCGAATGCTTGCATTTTCTCATCCGGCCCGCCCCATATTTCGTCGTGCAGCTTGAGGTACTTGTGTTCGGCGTGGTTGCGAATCACGTCAAGTGCTTGTGCATCCGGTTCCAAACATTCTCGAAAGTCTGGCGTGTTCTCAAACAAATCCTTGCTCAACCAGAATAGGCCCCGAAGCGGCCAGTTCTCACAAGCCTCGAACTCTGGCCGCAGTCCCCGTTTGCGGTCCTGTCGGTTGTACCAGAACGACCGAAAACTGACCTGGCGTTCAGGAATGGAGAGGGCGAGATAGGCATTGAGAAAGTACGATACCTTGTCCAAGATCGAATAGGTCATCCTGAACGCCATCTTCATCTTCTCTACTGCCAACGAATATGCTGGGTAGTCCAGTGTATTGTAAAGAAGAACGTCCTTGTCTGAGAAATGAGACTCGGACGACGTAACGCCTTCGTAGTACAGATACCGGGCTGAAACGAATTCCTGTTTCAGCTGGTTGTAGAATCCCTGAAAATGCATTCCCTCACCTGTCTTAACGACCATCGAGGGGGTTGTGAGTACATCATGAGCCGCTACAGAGTATGGTCCGAGGTCGTTCAGAGGGTTCAGAAAAAGGCGGTTTTGCAAACACCACCGACGATACTTGGTCTCCTCCTCTGAGTCACCAAGTGGAAACTCATCCATGCCTGTTCCTTGACTCAGATATTCAGGACGGATGACTGATTCAATCCATTGGATTTGTCTTCCAAAAGCGTCCTTTGCTATAGGATCAACCTCATAAGGGTCATCCTCTGCGATTTTCAGGGCGATGCGAAAGCCAACGTAGGCATGTCGCAGTAAGATTGGTTGGTGCCCATCGTCGTAAAGTGCCTTGGAGTAATGGAGGAGTCCAAAAGCCCGGTTGCCTTGTGCCATCCCGAATGTTGGAACCAACGAGAGAGCCTGATTCCAATGCTCCAGAGCTTCAACAAATCTTCCGGCAGTATTTAGAATGTTGCCGAGATTGGTGAAAATCTGGCATCGCCGCAGTGAAGCCAAGTCCGAGAATCCGATGTGTCGAATTGCCCGTCGAAGGTGAATGATCTGCTTCTCGATTTCCGGCTGTTCCCACTTCCACCGATCTTGTTCCGAGTGCTTTTCGAGCTGTCGCTTGTTGGCCCACGCATTTGATAGGAAGTAGTTCAAGAGGATGTCGTCGGCAGGAGCCAAGGATCGTTTCGAGAGTTGCTCACCGATTTGAATTGCACGATTCGTCCCGTCGACATGCTTGAAATCCAGAGAGAGGTCGATGAGGCGTGCGAGATGATTTAACGCAACTTCCGAATCGAGGTCATCTATTGATTCCATTGACAGCATTGATTGAAGCTCAGCCTGCAAATTTGTCATTGGACTCTTCGAACTGCCCACAGTTACCCTCGCTTTTTGTTGTACTTATCAACCAACCTCTCGCCGACGTGCCAATGAAATCAACTCATTCCCATGGTCTCATAGCGATTTATTCCGATCATTTTGATCCTACAGGTATCAATTGTTTGAAGACATCTTTGGGACGCCCGTAGCCACCGCTGCCTTTTGTGCCGATGGCTGTGAACAGGAGATCGTTCAGATTGAAGCCGACCTGAGACGGAGCCATTTCTCCAGCCCGAATGGAATCCATTGCCACCATTACCAACTCATTGATCGTCCCGACCACTTTTCGATTCAGGGATTTGGAAAACGATACGGTTTCTGAGGAGAGGGCAATGAACTTTTGGTAGAAGAATGCCTGTCCATCGGCTTCCATAAATTCTCGAATTGTGCGGAGAGTACGCTCGATGAGTCGGCTGTCGTCGGCGATTCCCTTGCCGTACATCACACATGAATAGAATGACGCTGTGTTGGTCAGCAAGATGTATTGGGTACGATCAACCGTGAAGAGATGACACGACCAGTCAGCGTATGGATTTTCATCCAAAGGCAGTTCGCTGAGCTTGCCAGCTTTGATTTTCGTGTTGAGTTTCTGAGATAGGCGGAGAATCATCTGGAACAGCCTGCGGTTTCATTCTGATTGAAGTTCCTTTATATCGCCACTCGTCCCAGAGCAGCAAACGGCGGCGAAAACTCCACTCGTCCAATGACATTCCTCATGGCATTCTCCACGAGTTCCATCGCCATCCAAGCGTCCCCACCGCCGAATGGTGATTCGATCTGCTGAGCGAGTTTCGCCGAGAAAGCAAACTGACCGTAAAACTCCGGATGACCGAGGACCAGCACAATTCGGTGTCCCAGCTTTTCACAGCGGTCGAGACCCGCATAGAGCAGCCGAGTGCCAATCCCTCTTCGTTGAAAGTCAGAATGAATCGCCATCGGAGCCAGTGACAGGGCATTCACCGTGCCTTTTTCCGTCACAATCGAGACCCGGCTGAACAGAATGTGCCCGATGACCTGCTCATCACACGTGACGACCATCGAAACTTCCGAATAGCCATCATCCCGCAGAGCATCCACCAAGTCCGCTTCGGCATCACCTCCGAAGGCTTCCTGATTGATTTTCCGGATTGCTTCCCGATCTTCTGGCAATTCTTCACGGATCGGAAATTCAACTTCGTCCAAATAGTCTTGAGCCATGTTGTATGGATCACCTTCTTTGAGGACCGCCAATGCCTTTTCAGAACGATTGATTCTCCACAGATTCCCTGCTGCCGTCACTCGTTCCACAAAGTCTTCAGAATCGAGTCTTGGAGTCAATAACTGGACCAGGTCCTCACTGACATCCCCCAGATTGGGAAGCGTGCTCATCGTCGTGATTCGAACGAGTCGATCCGTCTCATCCGAAATGCAGGTTCGAATCGTAGGAAACGCTCGGCTGGCATCAGGAAAAAACTCAAACAGCCCAAGCACCAACATATTGAGATTGCGATCCGGCTGCTGAAGCCCCCAGATCAGGCCATCAATGACCGCATCGTCGTATCCTCGAAGCTCCGCAAAGGCCCAATTGAATGTCCAGTTGTGAGTCTCGTCCGTGGAGGACAACCAGAGCGTGTCTTTGATCTCGTCGAGAGTGGTCTTGGGATTTTGGAAGTGAGATGCTGTCAGGTAGTCCTGCTTTATTGGAGGGAATGGGAAGCGGAAAAGTTCGGAGATTGCTGAGACATGCAGATATCTGCGCAGATGCTGGATAGACAAAGAGAATCCATGGTCTGATTCATGTGAAATTGCGAATCACGAACCGCCGATTGATTGGTTGGACCGAACGCTCGGGTTGATGAGCATTCGCTTTCAGCTTTTTGAGGTCTGCCGAACCAATTCCGATAGGCTCGACGAGCACGAGCCAACTGACGTTTTCACTGTATGGTTCGGAAGTCAATGAGCCTTGGTAATGATACCAGTCGACCGACTTTGGCAGCAATTTGCGAGGATCAATCACAATCTCTTCATCAATTGTCTTTGCAGACTGACCTTTTCCCAGATGGGCAGACCACGAGCTGAAAAAATCAGTATTTACGATAGACGCTCCTCGATCAAAAAAGACTCCGATCACCAGTAGTTCGGACCCTGCGGTCGGATTCACGATCTTGTGAATCAAATGAATCTCGCCATCGAGGTCTTTGCCTTCACAATCGTGCTCGGATGGTGTGCGGAGATGAATTTTCACGAGTTCAGCTTGCATACTGCCGAAGGTGACAATCGGAGGATTCTTTCCGCAGTGAGGCTTGGACAAAACAAAGTTATTGTGCCCTTCTTCACCTTCGAATTGGCCGGTGAACGGCGAATCTCGGTAATCACACTTAAGAAATGACTTCGGAAACTTCACCTGGAGCGACTCACCTTTCACCAAATTGATTGGTGATTGCTGCGGCCAGTGATGCCAAGGAAATGGATTCCTTGATTCAGACATGCAGCCCTCTCTTGAAAGTGGTGGAAATCGTCCTGTCACTTATTGTGGCTGAGGTCTTCGAATTGTCACCTTTCGCCAAAATCCAAAGGATTCTAAATTTTCAGCCCTTCCTGCCCTGCAAAGAACTGGATCAACTCTCCGGAGAAAAACATCCGAGCGGCATGTTTTTCTGAGCGGTACTTTCTCATCCGATCCTGAATAAATCGAACAGCATGCGACAATTCTATCCCACAATATTGATGGTGATTGTTGCAGGCATTGCTCATCAACACTTTGGCAAAAGTAAAACGATCATGTGGAACCACCGAGTTTTGGTTCAATTGATGAAGAACAATCTCGCATTCGCTTTCGTGCAACACACCAAAACGCCGTAGTGCATAGCCGAAGCCGATCTGTTTGGAACGCTCTGCTTAGGTCACTTCCATTGTGGCGACCGGTTTTTACCTCCGCAATCACACACACGGTTTGACGATCATGCTGAAAGTTGAAGCGATTAAAGACATCGTTGTCCCAATCGTCCTCTACACCACCAATGCGTTCGTGCACATGGGGGAATCGTACAGCCAATAGATCAGCATCAGCATTTTGTTCACTCCCAAGTCCCTGACGGTGGAGCACAAAGTTGTTCAGTGGAAAAAAGCCATTCAAACGAAAGTACCAGTAAGCCAGCGATTCGCCAAAGTTCATGGTTCCACCAACCTTTCGTACCAAGCCGCAACCAACGCATCGGATTTCCGGTTGAGAATTGATTCACTGTTCGTTGAATGCTGAACATCTTCGTGGGCGACACGAAACTTCTGCGAAATGTTGAATGGAGATAGGATAACACGGGTTTTCACAAGATTCGAGAATGCCGAACCTCGGGGCCGATGATCAGGCGGGTCCAAACTATACAGGGCAGCCAGCTGTCAATTCACACTACCAAATCGAGGATGCCGGAAAGACACGGTGACGTTGTTGAAAGGGTAAGCTTCAGGAGACGAACAGATGCAAAATCCAGCATGGCTTCTGATCATCACTGGAGTATTGATTGCCCTGATCGGTCTGGGCTGGTTATTGTCGCCATCGATTCCCTGGCTCGGAAGATTGCCGGGTGATGTCGTGGTCGAACGGGAGAATTTTCGATTCTACTTTCCGATAACCACCTGCATCGTTCACAGCCATCATGTGGATCGTCCGATACTTTGGGAAATGATGCTAGAATCATCGGATGGCAACGGAACTCTACACAATCGGTCATTCCAACCATCCACTCGAACGGTTTCTCGATCTGCTCAACGAGCATGAGATTGCTGCCCTTGCAGACATTCGCCGGTTTCCGAGTTCACGAAAGTTTCCTCAGTTCAACCAGGAGGAATTTTCCAAGGCGTTGCAGCAATCCGGCATTGAATATTACTGGCTGGAAGCTCTGGGAGGGCGGCGTCCAAGGCAGAAGTCCATCCCGCCTTCACTCAATTCAGGACTGCGAAATGACAGTTTTTACAACTACGCCGACTACATGCAAACGGAGCCGTTCCAACAGGGCATTGACGAATTGCTGGCCATTGCTGAGAGGAAACTCACAGCCTATATGTGCTCGGAAAGCCTGTTCTGGCAATGCCACCGCCGAATCGTAAGCGACTTCCTGACCGCTCATGGTCATGCGGTCTGGCATATCTTTCCCTCCGGTGAGATCAAGCCGCATCGGATGACACCAGAAGCCCGAGTTCAAGGAGAACATGTCATCTATCCAGGTCCAAAGACGCTGTTTTTATGAACACAGGCAGCAAGAGCTTATTCTCCATTACAGACGTTTCCTTCCTCGAAGACGTCGAGTTTTCCTACCCTGTCTACTTTGACCTTGCTGAATTCGTCCATCTTCATGGCCATTGCTTGTACATGTCTGAATCTCTGATCCAGCTTCGACGAGACAGAATGAGATCAATATAGAGCAGTCTTGCTGTGTGTTCATTTCGTATTCCCTTGCATTGGCCTCCACTTCTTGAACTTCGAATACAGGAAATGAAATATCTGTGAGGGAATAAGAGGCTTTCGACCTCACACGAAATGCTTGGGATTGGCCTTCGCTTGACCTGAAGAGGAATGTCTATCATGAATGAAAATCTGTTCAGAAAACTTCTTGACCA
>JBEBTF010000085.1:0-16421 GCA_040393865.1 Planctomicrobium piriforme
TCGAACTTCAACTCATTCGTTTCCGCTTTTACGGTCGCTTTAAGCGTGCTGGTGGATTCCGAACGAAACTTCTTCGGTAACTGAGGGTTCTCCTGCTGCTGCGGATTCGGGTCTGTTTGTGATACCGGGGGAAGCGTGACAGTGACGACATAGTCTCCCACTGGAACCTCATTAATCGTCGTCGTCCCATTTGCGTCCAGCAGCCCACCGGCCCCCAGCCCCGTTTGCGGACTGGAGAAATTCACAAAACCATTCGTCACCGGAGCCCCGCCATAGGTCACTGCGACGATTACTTTCCCCGATGGTCGATCTGAATGGGGAACATGACCGCAACCGAATATAAGACCGATTACAACAATCCAGGCAGCCCGTGGCCGTATCCCGGACATCGCCTTGAGAAAATCTTTTCGAGACATGAATTCTATCTTCTGTCAGAAGTCCTGAAGCATTCAGACAATCATTAACATCTGCAAAGCATTAAACCGGTTCGGCCTATCATGGGGTCGCGCAGCAGCCATCCCGATACGGAAGACTCTCACATCCGCTCGACTGAAGAAAAGCAGAATCCCACGTGCCGGAGATTCTGCATGATCTCCGGAAATGCTCCAAACCGAAACGATCAGCCAGAGAGGGTAGGGAATATGTGTTGCTAAAGATTCAATGCAACACTGGGAATTGCCCCGAGCGCATTATTGGGCAAAGTTCAAACAGCTCCAGAATCAGTACTCACCAATAACGTTCCCGTCATTGCGTGAAGCAAGATAGAGATAGGTTTGAAAGTTGATGTTTTCTGAAAGAAAGCGAACCGATCCATCGGTCATCAACACGTTAATTCCCCCGGTATGATGCGAATTTACCACCGTGTTAAAAGAGCCAGGCGCACTTGCAGGCCCGGGTGGCGTCGACGGAATTTTTGAGTAGGCATTCGGAGCGTATCTGATTGTAACCATCCCAGCCGGATACCAGCACCCGCCTGACGCCAGAGGAAACGAGGCTCCAGGACCAAGCGAGGTTACGCCGGAGTTTCCAACGGAGAACCAGCCCCCTAACCAATTGGAATTCTTCGACTTTCCGTTCACCGTTCCAGACTGCTCCACCACGACGAGCGTATTGGAGGATCCATCGACGCAGTCCCGCATCCTCTTGCTTTCACCGACAACGATCATTCCATTCCTGCAGTAGTTGGATCCATTACACATGACATCACCCGTGCACATATTGGCGCTGGGCATTGTCGAGTCAGGAAGAGCACCAGTGACGACAGCATAATCCATCGTCATTCCCTGGTAGCTGAGCCCCATGTCAGGATGGTTAAATGCAGACATCGGGCTGGACGGGCACTTAAAGACTGAAACCATCAAGCTACGCAGAACAGTGTTTCCGCTATATCCGCAGGGTGTGGAGGGATTTGCCGAATCGCATCCGGGAGAATGCGCGTAGAATCCACCACCATTAATATTCAACTGTTGATAGACCGTCGCTTGTTCGAGGTAGGGCAGAATAAAAACGCGCCAGTTTGGTCGATCGCCAAAACTAGCTCCCATGGGAAAACAGCTCATTGAGTCATGATAATTATGAAGCGCAAGACCAAGCTGCTTCAGATTATTCTTACATTGACTGCGTCGTGCCGCTTCACGGGCTTGCTGAACTGCAGGTAGGAGGAGAGCGATGAGAATCGCGATAATGGCAATTACCACGAGTAATTCAATCAGAGTGAATCCGCGACGTTGAAGAGAGGAGCCCTGAGGGGAATGGATTTGGAATGTGGATTTCAAAAGGCTGTGGGGACGCAATATGCTCATGTTCTTGTTCTCCGAATTCTAAATAGAATTAATGTGGAGAGTCCGCTGATTCAGGAACTATCCCGCCATAGAGCAGAATGACTCTCGTTTTCGACATTCCAGGAGATATCACGTAGTAAAGAAATGCCACTGAGACAGGATCGCGGACGCTAATCATACCAGCACACACCACATCAAGACACACCGATGCGAGTAAAAAGCTTGCAATATCCGATTGCATAAAGGTTAATCCCGGAAGCACTGCACGCTCGCACTCTATCGGGCGTGATGGCGTGCTTAGGCTTTACAATCAGGTTCCGGGTTGAACCGCGAATTTTGGTTACCACTACTCCGCGAACAGTATGAATGCAGATACAGCGGCATCGCCGGCAAGTTGGATGCAAGGGAAGCAACAACGCCAGCCCGCCAGAAGACCCCGTTATCGTAGATCGAACTTACTCAGCTGTTTGTCTGTTGGACGCAAGCATCACTCACAGAGGTGGCACTTCGTTTTCGCCTTCGTGACCAACCGGCATCTGCATTCCCGGTTGACGTCTCCTCGGAATCTGTGACACTCCATTGATTCTTACATGAGCCCGGTCAAAGTCGGCTCATGACGCTGATGCCATACCGATCAACACAGGAGATGCGAATGCGTTTGTCTGGAATGCGAAGCGGTTACCGATGCGGCATGATGATTGCCTGCGTTGTGCTGCTGACCAATGTTCTGCCTGCTGCGGAATTCAAGATCCGCAACGATGTGATCTATGGGCACAAAGCAGGGATGGCTCTTACGTTTGATGTCGTGACCCCGGAGAAATCGAACGGGGCAGGCATCCTGTTCATGGTCAGCGGAGGTTGGGTCTCAACGTGGTTCCCGGCCGAAAACATTGTTCGTGCAGAACGGACAACTCCGAACCAGTTCGAAATGCTTGTTGATGCCGGCTATACACTGTTCGTCGTTCGCCACGGCAGCAGCCCCTACTTCAAAGTCCCAGAGGCCGTTGCTGATGTTCGTAGGGCAGTCCGTTACATCCGCCTGCATGCAGATGAATTCAAAATTGATCCTGATCGTCTCGGCGTGTTTGGAGCCAGTGCCGGTGGGCATCTTTCATTAATGCTCGGAACAACAGGCGACGATGGAAACCCCGAAGCGCAAGACCCGATCGAACGCGTCAGTGACCGCGTCGCTGCTGTCGTCTCGATCTTCCCCCCGACACTGATCGAAGAGTTCTTCCCGTTAAAGGAGCGTTTCCCGGCATTGAAGTTCCCGGAAGATCAGGCCGCTTCGGTTTCTCCTCTGCTTCACGCATCGAAGGATGATGCCCCCACACTGCTGATTCATGGAGACAAGGACGAACTGGTTCCTCTCAGCAACAGCGAACGCATGAAAGCCGCATTCGTTGAACAGTCCGTTCCTGTCGAATTGATTGTGATCGCAGGTGCAGCTCATGGGTTCAAAGGGGTTGATCAGCTCAAAGCCCAGGAAGCCATGCTCAACTGGTTCAATCAGCACCTCGCCAAGAAATAGAGCAGTTTGCTCTACCGAGTGCCCGCGCAGCGGCCGTTTCGATTGATGTAAAGCAACTCGCCGCGTGGCGGAAGCGTGGAAACCATTTCGCAAGGTGCCCGAGAGCATTTCCAAAAATCATGTGGCGAATCTCGCACGCGGGATTCAGCGTTTCTCCTATTGAGAAGGCTGCTGCGCGGCCACAGGATAGACTGATACGGTCTAGTCTTGTCGGCGTCACGACGGATCGACCACAGAATCGCCGACAGGGCGCAGGTTATTTTGCCTCATTGCGTTTTCCCTGTTGATACAGGTCTTCCATCTCATTGAGGGTCGCATCAGAAATGGTGCGGCCCTGAGCGGCGAGTCCTTTTTCGATATACCGGAAACGACGCGAAAACTTTTCGTTCGAACGCCGGAGCGCCTCTTCTGGATTGATTCCCCAGCGACGGGCGATGTTGGCAATCACAAACAGCACATCGCCCAGTTCGCTTTCCACGCGATCTCTGACAGCGGGATCGGTCAGATGAACATCCGGGACCGGCTCCAGCTCAACACTCGCAGGGATCTGTGGAACGTCTCCATCCGGATAGAGCTCTTGCAACAATTCGTCGACCTCTTCGCGTAGCTTATCGAAAAGCATTTCGCGTCGAGGAAAATCATAGCCGACGCTCGCGGCCTTCTTTGAAATTCGTGCCGCTTTCGCCAGTGCAGGCAGCTCGACCGGAATTCCATCCAGAAGTGATTCCCGGCTTGCTTTCTCTTTCTTTTTGGCTTGTTCCCAATGCCCTCGAACATCAGCGGCCGTCTTCGCCACGGCGTCGCCAAAAACGTGAGGATGACGGGAAATCATCTTCTGCGTGATCCCATCAATCACATCCAGGATATCGAAACGGCGTTCATCAGCAGCAATTTGCGAGTCCAGCACCACCTGAAGCAGAACATCTCCAAGTTCCTCCTGAATCGCCGCGTTATCGTCGGAATCAATTGCATCCAATAACTCGTAGGTTTCTTCCAGCGTGTATGGCTTAATCGATTTCATCGTCTGCTCGCGATCCCAAGGGCAGCCTTGAGGGGAACGCAGCTGAGCAATGACATTACACAGAGCGACAAACTTCTCTGCCAAAGGCTCTGGGGCCGGGGGAACTCCTTGAGATTCAACAGCCATGGAACACAATCAATTCAAAAAAGAAAATCAACCAGAAGAGAAACCGAAACAGTTCAGCCGACGATCGATATCGCAAGAAAACGACATCCGCGTTATCTTCACATTTCATCTCAAACGCGACAAGACGAGGCGGCATGACAACTTCTTCAGAGCATAAAAGCGAATCACGCGCCTTGGATGTGAAGCGTATCGGCGTCGCTGTTGTCAAACAGGGCGAATCCCTGCTTGTCGGGATTCGCGGGGCAGGGCAGGTCCTCGCAGGATTACATGAATTTCCCGGTGGCAAATGCGAGCCTGGCGAATCAGGCGAAGACTGCACCATTCGTGAATGTCTGGAAGAAACAGGGCAAGTCGTTGAAATTCTCGATGCGATTTACCACACGCGTCACGACTACCCGCACGGGACAGTCGAAATCGAGTTCTTCCTGTGCCGCCTCCTCTCTCCAGGAAAGGCTCCACTTCTTGGAAACTTCACCTGGGTCCCCATTCGTGATCTGCCTCAACTGAAATTTCCGGAAGCAAACATTCCTGTCCTGAAGATCTTGTACGAGCAGCACCTGCAAGAAACGCTCAGAGGCCAATAAAAAAAGGCTCGACTCCCTGATATTCAGAGAGTCGAGCCCTCATCTACGCTCGAGTTTAATCGCGTGAATAAACTCGAGTTGCTGTGACAGAGGTCAACAGCTGAAGAACGAGCAACCGCCAGTGCCTACTGGCAACGTTCTTCAGGTGGCCGCCGCGGACAGCCCGCCGACTGTCTTAGACAGTGCCACCTCGGGTTTGGCTACTCTCATTAATCACTCATCCACCTCCTTTACAACGAACCTCCCCGCTTTCACCGGCTTCGCCGATCCGGTTACCTCGCAGGCTTTAGTCCCGCTGAGTTGCGTATTCACTCAGCCCTCACCCTTTATTGTCGCACCCGGCAGCCTCGAAACAAGAAAAAAACTCGGCCTCAGAGGAGAATTTCAACGGGTTCAATCCGACACGACCGACAGATCAACGAACTCAAACATGAACAATGCAACACTCTACTGGTCAACAACTTAATCAACAAAATTCGCACGCGAACAGCAAGTCAGATTTCGCTAATTGAAACGCTCTGACGGCCCCAAATGGAGAAACGTTGTTCTATGACGACGTCCACAATGAGCAGGCATCCCCCAACGTGGATCACCGCACTTTTAGCGAGCTGAGTTGATCCTGCTCAATCAACTGTTCGATCACGAAATCTGCAATCTGCCGGGTTGGATTGGGCGACCGGTAAGTCCACTGATCAAGCCGTCCTACGAACGGCCTGGTGATGCCGCTCGCAGCGAACTCCTGATGAAACCGGCGGAAGCGTTTTGAGACCCGACGCTCCGGCAGATGAAAAACGTGAACCGGCTTTTCAGTCGATGCCGCTTCAGAAATCATCGAGACCGAGTCCCCTGTTACCACGGTCTGAGAACAGAGAGCCAAGGCCGCCATGTAAGGGTTTTCAGTCTTTCCCATCCAGACACAGTGACGATCTCCAAAGGCCATCAGAAACAACTGCCGTACATCTTCAGGAGTGCGTCGCGACGGCAGCACTACGAGGTCCACATCATGAGCCTGAACCATCTCCTGAAGCTGCCTGACGAGTTTTGTCAGACTCTCAACGCTGAAGTCGTAGCACTTATTCGGGCCTCCCAGCAAAACGGCAACGAAGCCGGGGCGAAGGCCTGAAAGTCCTGCCGCCGCAGTCGATGTTGCAGCGGCTTCCAGAACCGCAGGCGTCACCGGGTGTAAGGCTCCTTTCGTGCAGAGCACATTCTTTCCCTTCGCTCCATCGTGCTCTGGCGCAACCACGAGATCAAACCGCCGGGAATTGATTTTCGGGTCTTGCAGGTGAACCGTATAAACGCGATCACCAAGCTCCTTCTTAAGCAGTAAAGCCCCCATCATTCCTTGACGGCCACAACTGATCACCAGTCGCGGCGGGACATCGCATTGACGCCAATCCTGATTGGGAAACATCCCGTTGTGAATGGGAATGATTCCCGGCCAGAGCTTCTTCCATGGAAACCGCATCTCGATGGTTTTCAGTTCAAAGGGGAGCCCGATCGCCTGAGCAAGTCCGCGGACCTGGCTGATCATCCCGGCCGCGCCTTCCGTCAATGCCCAGCAATGCCCCTGCAGAGTTCCCTCTTGATGAGACTGAGACGACGAATCGAGACCGAGATTTGCGGGACTGCCTGACGCCATCGAATTCACTTCCTTGAGCAGATCCCAACCAGTTCAAACGCGGTTATTCCATCAGAACAACAGTGAAGGGGCCATCCCCTCCCGGAGAACATCTTTCGCAATTGCTGGACGCGGCTGTCTGGATGTTGCCTTGGAAAATGAACATCGAAGCAACGTTAAACAGCCTTCTTCGCAGAAGCGTCGGATTTCTTTGGTTTGGACGCCCGATCTGACAGTCCTTCTGCAGAAATCAACTGGACAACTTTCTGCCCGAGTGCATCCATTTCCATGACAAGCGAATCGATCTTTCCAGCCAGATACATGTAAGCCGTCAGGCAGGGAATTGCGATCACCAGACCAACTGCGGTTGTCACCAGAGCCAACGCGATTCCGCCAGCGAGTTCCTGAGTATTCCCCATGGCCCCGGCTGATGCGATCTTATCGAAGGATTCCAGCATCCCCCAGACGGTCCCCAACAACCCCAGCAAGGGACTGATGGTGGCCACTCCATTGATGACCCGAAGGTGCGTTCGCAACACGTTGACTTCGCGTTCGCCTCCATCAATGATCGCCTGTTCCACTTCAACACTCGGCTTCGCCCATTTCCGCACGCCACTGGCAAAAACAGCTGCCACCGGACTGCCGTTCTCTTCACAGACCTGCAGTGCTTCCTCTTTGGTCAGTTCGCCTTCTTCCAGCAACTTCAAAAAGCGTCCAACAAACGGCTTGGGAATCACGCGTCCACGACGCAAAACAACAACGCGTTCCGTGATGAACCAGACTGCGATCAATGTCGCCAGAGCAAATGGCACACTGAAATAACTCAGCGAACGCACCATTTGAAGAACGATTGTCGCAAACGAGGGCTTCTCTCCAATCACCGATTTCTGTCCAGCTGCAGCATCAGCAGGAGCCCCTTCCACTGCAACAGGAGGCAAAGCCGCAGGCGCAGAGTCGGCGACAGGTGTCGGTTGAGCAAAAACCGGTGCGAGACAGGCAAATTGGACCAGAAGAAAGGCCCCAACAAAACTACAAATTCCAAGCGATTGTCGCTGCCACATGTTCCGTATTATCCCTGCTGGCACATTGCCAGCCAATTCCGCACTCGTTCGTCCCTGAAACTCATCCCTGACACGATGTCGGCGCGCCACTTTGTGAAGTTCAAGGGAATTGCCCGCCAATTGTAACTTGGCCTGATTCCTGCTTTATCTTCCGCAGCTCTGAGGCGTCACACCAGATGCCCCGTCACCTGCTTGTCTCTGACGCCATTGCACCATCTGCAATGGCGTTGAAAACCACAGCAGACTAACGCGAGCACCGCCTGTTGTGCTATGTCAATCCCAGAAAGCAGACAAGAATGCCCTGTATCAGGCCTGATCTGCTGTTCAGAATTCTGCAAACAATCATTTCTACCAGGATTCCCAACCGTTACATCTTCTTCTGAGTCGCTGCTTCCAGTTCTTTCAGTCGGGCTTTGGCCTGATCTGTGAACTCACTATCCGGAAACTCTGCGATCAACTTTCGGTAGGTTTCCATCGCTTCCGGATAATGTTTCATCGAAACATCACAACTGGCCGCCTGAAACAGCGCTGCCGAAGCAAGACGTGGAACCGCATAGCCTGCATACACTTTGTAATACTCTCTCAATGCCACGGAGAGGTTGTTTTCCTTCAGATACGATTCTGCAATCCGGAACTGGCAATCTGCCGCCGCTTCGGTTCCCCGACCGGCTTCAGAATCGATCACACGGGCATAGGCTTCTCTGGCGGCTGCGAAGCGAGCCTGATTTTCCAGTCCTCGCCCCTGTAGAGCATCGATTCGATAGACAACGTTCGGGGCAGGGTTCTTGGCTCGCAATTCGGCCAGCGTCTTTTCAAGCGCGGCGTAGTTTTTCGACCAGTAATAGCATTCCGCCTGCATCAGCCAGATTTCGCCCCACCATGCAGGGGCTTGCGAGAGATCTGCCGGCAAGATTCCTTTCAATTCTTCGAGCACAGCCGAAGACTTCGCATACTCCTTCATCTTGAGCAGCGCTTCTGCTTCGCGATACCCCGCATACAAAGTATGGGGGCCGCCTGTGAATTCGGTTTTCATCCGTTTGGCCAATGCGAGTGACTGATCCCAGTCCCCATCTTCCGTCGCAAGATCAAGCAGATGGACGAGAGAACGCTGCCGGACAAACCCGTCCACATTCTTGTCGTCTGCCAATCGCTTAAAGGTCTCTTTCGCCTGATCAATCTTCCCGCTGAATCGGGCACTTTCTCCAAGAATCAACGATGCTTCCGAGACCAGTGGGCTTTCAGGGCATTCAGCGATCAGTTTCGTGTAGAGCTCATCCGCCCGTGCAAAATCTTCCGCGGAGTACGCCAGGTTCGCCCATTCGTTCAACAGCACATCGAGTTCACGCTGTTCAGGGACAGGCTGCTTCTTCAGTTCATCATATGCCTGCTGATAGAATTGATCGGCCTGCTTACGATCCCCATTCTCCCGGCTCAATCGTGCCGCCCCTTTTTCCGAGCGATACGCGTTCATACCGACAGGCGATTCTTTGTCAGTCAGAGGTTCCTGCTTCTGACGCATCGAGAACTTTTCGATGGCAGCCTGATAAGCACTCAATGCCTCCGCTTTCATGCCCGCCTGCTGTAGAGAGAGGGCCTGCATGTAGGCAGCATGTGATCCCAGAGCAGCATCTTCTTCGGCAGCAACAGCCAGCTTTTCAAATGACTTTGCCGCATCAGCAAAGCGTTTCTCTTCATAAAACGAGTGAGACATTCCCGAGAGTGCAGAGAGATAGAACGGGCTGCTTTCACCGCGATCCAACACAAGCTGATACAGCGATTGAGCAACCACCCATTGCTGGTGATCAAATGCGGCATCTCCTCCGGCAACGGCGACTCGAACCAGAGTCTCTCCTTGCGTATCCACCTTGCTCAACTCACCGACCACAATTTGCACTTCCGGCCAACTCTGGGATTCAGTCAGAGTTCTGGCAAGTCCGGCCAGTCCCACAATCCGATCTGGCACCGCTTTTACCTGATCGAGATAAAGGCGGTATTGTTCGGCTGCGGCAGCATATTCTTTCAGACGCAGATACCCATTTGCATTCAGCAACCGTGCATCCAGATACTCTGGTTGTTCGACCGCATCGGCAGCATCCAGCAACGGCTTCAGAGTGCTGACAACTTTCTGGTTGTCCTCAAGTCGTTCGTAAACGCGAGCCAGTTGAAATCGAGCATAAGTCTTGACCCGAGGCGAGAAATCCCCGTTCAACAAGCGATTCAGAACGGCTTCCGCCTGCTGATAATCTCCCTTCGCCTTGTCTGGTGAATCAGCTTTTTCTCCCTGAGCAATTTTCACCCGAGCAAACAGAATCTCCTGAACCGGGAGCAGGGGACTCTGAGGAAATGCTTTTACAAACTGTTCATGCAGTTGCACTGCGTTCTGAAAATTTCCGGCCTGTAACGACGCTTCACAAGCAGCATGCAGGGCATCGTCCGCGAGATCACTGGTCGGCCACTTCTTGACCACCAGTTCAAAATTCTCAATCGCGTTGACAAAGTTGCCCAGACGGAATTCAGCGTCCCCCAATTGAAACGCGACTTTATCGACCATCGCGTCATCTGGATGTGCCGCTAAAAGATCAGCCAGTGTCTTGGCAGACTCGGCATATCCTTTCAGAGACTTCTGACTCAGCCCGATCCAGTATGTTCCCAAAACCGCAAACTGAGGATCTTTGGCTGCCATCTGAAATGCGGGAATTGCCTCGGTGAACTTTCCGAGATGATAATATGCATACCCCAAGTTCAATTGAGCATTCGAAACAAGACGATGTTGCGGGTGCTGCTTCACGAGATCCTGAAACGCAGCGGCGGCTTCATCAAATTTTCGTTGATCAAACGACTTCGCAGCAAGTTGAAACAAAGCATCTGCGGCCCGTTGCCCTTTTGGACGCCCGGCAATCCGTTTCAGAGTTTCAACCGCTTTTTCTTTCTGACCAAGAGCGTCATAGGCCCCTGCCAGATTGAACTCCACATCATCAATCAATCTCCCTTCCGGGAAATTTTTGAGAGACTTCTCAAACGTCGAGATCGCCGCTTCGTATCGTTCCTGACGATATTGTGCTTCTCCCAGATAGAGCGTGGCCCATTCGGCCAGTTCATGCTGAGGATAACTCTTCAGAAACTGGGTGAATTGCGTTTCGACCGCCGGATCATCATTGAGGAAATAACTGCACTCCCCAACTCGATACATCGCCAGCGGGCGGTCTGGATTGTCAGGAACGAGCGTCAAAAACTGTTCGAACTGTGCCCTGGCTTCTTTGTACTTTTTCAGATGCAGCAATGCCTGAGCCCAATAGAGTCGGGCCATCGGGGTCCGTTCGTGCATCGGATATTTTTTGATGAATTCTTCGCACGAATCCGACGCCAACTGCCAGCGCTGCTGTTTATAGAACTCGACCGCGACATTGTAATCTGTCACTGGATCAGCGGATGCCGAATGGACGAACACCACCAGGCTGAACACGCCCGCCAACACCAGTTGTCCGAAATGTCGCAATTTCATCTCTGTCGTGATCCTCAAAGTGAGAGCCCGGCATCGCCTCCTTGAGCGCACGCAATCCATCTGCCCTGCTGCGACGGGTTTACCAATCTCGGCATCCACCAACATTAAACATCATTTGTGAACTAAATACAGTTGGAACTGGCGATCTACACCAGAATTTCAAATTCTCAGGTGATGTCGGAATTTCCAGTTCACATCCGCGCGATTGTTCTGTTTTTGCACGTGAATGGGGAAAAGCACGGTTGGCAATTCAGGTAAACCATTCCCGAATCATTCTCCCCAGAGACACGCCTGTTCTTCGAAGAACAAACAGAACCACAAAAGACTGTGGAAAAACGATTTACAGCACAAACAACAGAACCCGCGATCAAACAGCGTCTTATGCAAAATTGTACAGAGTTCTGACCAGGAACCAACGAACTTCACGGAGTCTCTGTTCGCCAACGCCAGAATTCCTCAATCTGGCATAATTTAGGTTACCCAGTTAATCAGGACTCAGCTGACCGAACCGGTTCCGTAACATGGCCAGTTTAAGCTCCTTAGGCTTCATCGGGTTTGGTTCTGCCAGCCCTCCTCCAAAGCATACCGCTCAAAAATGGAGCGCTGGTTCTGTGGAATGTTCGATTCGCCGGCCTCATTGGCTTTCCGATTGCCACGGGATGACTATTGTTATGAGACTCAACGTGGCTCAGATTCTGTTTGCCATGAATTCAACCAGACGTGCCACACAAAGACATTGAGCAATCCGGGGCCGTCTTCCCCAAATGGACGGCACTCACACCATGGCGGCAACACAAGCATTCTGGGAGAAATGGGGGAAGTGGCTGGCAGATTACCGCTGGGCACTTCTGATTGCGACCGCGCTCGTTACCCTGATTCTCTGGCGTCCTGCATCACAGCTGAAGCTCGATGAATCGATCGAGTCGCTCTACGACGAAACCGACCCGCACCTCATTGCCTATCAGCGCAGTAAGGCTCTGTTTGGGGGCGATGAATTTGTGTTGGTGGCCTATGAATCGGAAGACGCGACAGCGCAATCCGAGCTTCGAAAAATCGAAGAGTTTTCAGCAAAATTGAGCGCCGTTCCCGGTGTTCGTCCGGAAAGTACACAGGATCTCTGGCAAACCCTTCGCAATCCGAGAGCATCGGGAATTGTCCGAGTCGCCCTGCGTCTGCCGGCCACGGAACGGGCGTTGACGGAACTTGCAGAAGACCTCCTGATTGGTAAAGACGGAACAACAGTCTGCATCGTTTTGAGACTTCTCGACGAAGCGGCAGCGCCTGTCTCCCGACGCGAGACCCTTGCTCAAATCCGTAAACTTGCAGCCCAGCACGATCCACCAGCGTTCGTGGCAGGTGAACCAGTACAGATTCTCGATATGTTCCGCTATGTCGACCAGGATAGCTGGCGGCTCGGAATCGCCTCATCAGGTCTGATGATGGGGGTCATTCTGTTCTTCTTCCGCAACATTCGCTGGGTGCTGCTCCCGATGCTGATCATTCAGGCCACGCTGCTGTGGACCTGTGGGTTGCTGGAACTCAGCGGAGCCCGACTGAGCATGGTCAGTTCCATTCTGACGTCACTGATCACAGTGATCGGGATCGCAACGACGATGCACATCACCGTGGTCTATCGCGAAATGCGATTGCAGTATCCGCGCTTCGAAGCCTTTCAGAAGACATTCGCCTACCTGATTGTCCCGATGATCTGGGTCTCTCTGACCACCGCGATTGGATTCGCTGCCCTCTTCAACAGTGGAGCCACGCCTGTCAGAAGTTTTTCCTTGATGATGGCGGTCGGCTCACTTCTGGTTCCGGTTCTCTGCGTCCTGATTATGCCCGGAGGAATCCTCATCGGAGGCCTTCACTCCGAGATTCGCCCCCCCATCGGTCAGAAGTTTCTGGAAAGGCAACTTGGCCGCATTTCCAACTGGTCGTACCGACATCCCCGATGGATTACAGCAATTTCGCTGCTGTTGTCGCTAGGTGGCTTCTACGGCCTGACGAAGCTCAATGTTGAAACCGATTTCAGCAAGAACTTTCGTCAATCGAGCCCCGTCGTCAAAGCCATCGATTTCTTCGAATCCCGTTTGGGAGGCGTCGGAACATGGGAAGTTTCTTTTGAAGTCCCCAAAGAGTTCGACCAGCTTCCACTCGATAAAATCCGCGACCTGTGCGACGACCTGAAAGCACTGGAACTCGAAGACGGAACGAAACTTACCAAAGTTGTTTCGTTAATCGACGGAATCGACCTTGTCCCGCGTATTCCATTGAGCGAAGAAGAGAAACGTGGTCTGTTCCGCGCCATCCCGCGTTTTCGAGACGCCCTTCTGGAAGAGCGTCGGGACATGATGCGGCATCTGCAGCCTGAGATGGAACCCTCTCTCTATAATGCTGAGCATGGCCGTATGCGGATCATGTTGCGTTCACTCGAACAACGCCCGGCTGAAGTCAAGCTGGAACTGATCAAGCAGGTCGAAGCGACTGCTCGCAAGTACTTCCCGGATGCAGAAGCCTCTGGGCTCTACGTCCTGCTGACTTACATGATTTCCAGCCTGCTGGGAGATCAGATCGAGAGTTTCACGATTTCGGCTGTCGGGATTCTCATCAGCATGATCATTGCTTTTCGCAGTTTTACCATTGGACTTGTCACACTGATCCCCAACATCTTTCCACTGCTGCTGGTCGTGGGGGGAATGGGCGTTGTGAATGTTCCGGTCAACATCGGAACAGCGATGATCGCGAGCGTCTCGATCGGTCTGACTGTCGACACCACAATCATGTATGTCACAGAATACCTGCGGGCACGTCGGGCAGGGCAGACTCACCTGGAGGCCATCAACTACGCACATGGAGGAGCAGGGCTGGCAGTGCTGCTCTCTAATATCGCGTTGATCATTGGTTTCAGTGTGCTGGCGTTATCCAACTTCGTCCCGATGATCTATTTCGGAATTCTTGTCAGCCTCGCCATGTTAGGGGGACTGCTCGGCAATCTGTTCATGCTCCCCAGTCTGCTTGGCATGATTCGCATTCCCATGGTCGACGATGTTGCCCCGATCCCGATGAACACTCATCAGCTGGATGTCGTTCAGGACTAAGTTGCCCATTGGCACCTTCAGGCAGCTTTGGAGAGATTCCGGACAAAAAGATTTGCCAGACAACGCGCCCGCATGGTAGACAATATCCAATTCTCGTCTGCGACAGGGTCGATGATCGGGTAGAGCACGGTCTCGACCATCCAAAGAGTTCAGCGATCGGCGACAAGAACAGGTGATCAATGACAGGGTCGCCTGATTGAAGTCAAATCATTCTGGGGTCACTCCTGACAGGGTCTTTCAGGAGTCAGAAAGACGTCTCACAGCAATGGCAAAACCGAAGAAACATTCGTCCAATAAAGCACTCACTGTTCGTTCGAATGTGAAATTCGGAAAAGCGATTGGAGTGATCGCAACCCTCGTGGTGGCATACGTCTTTTTCTCGTTTGCGTTCGTTGTTGGGGCTCCAATCGTTCAGGCACTTCTCCCACCTGCATTGGAAGCGTTACGCTCACAGGACTGGCCAGAAGTTCCTTGCACAATTGTGAAGAGTGAGCTTTCCGCCAACCCTCCATTCGAACTGGAACTCTGCTACTCGTTTGAGATCGAGCAGCAACACGAGAACTGCCAATATTCGATTAAAGAGGCTCGAGCCACTGGTCCCAAAGCTGAACTGGAGAAACTCGCCCAGCAATATCCTGTTGGCCAGAAAACCGTCTGCTATGTCGACCCCGACGATCCTGGCAACGCCATTCTGGTGAAAACCCCAAAGTGGATCGCCTGGCGGGATATCGCAGTGATCGCAGTCCCAGCTTTGATTCTTTTTCTTGGTGTGGTCGCTGTGATTCGGTCGATCAGCCGAAGATTTCATCCGCCAAAGACGACCGAGCAATCAGACAGTTCAACTCCTAACTTAAGCCATAATCTGAATGTTCAAAATATCCTGAAGTTAAAACAGAGCAAGTGGTCTCCAGATTTCACCACAATTGACGATGGAACCCCGGTCGAACTGAAATCTGAAAATCAATTCCGAGGATGTGGAGCGATCTTCCTTGGAATCTTCACGACGATCTGGCTCTCAATCAGTGGCGTTGTGATCAGCAAAAGAATCGGTGACTGGAATCAAGGCGTTTTTCAAGGCGCTGATTTCGTAGTGGCGTTTCTCGCATTCATCGGGTTCATTCTGATCTGCGGTCTGATCTACCTCGTCCTTTCGTTGTTCAATCCGGTCGCAAAAGTCACGCTCTCGCGACGCCATATTCCGCTCGGAGAATCAGGGACCGTCAGTTGGGAATTCGAGCGTTCCGCTCATTCCATCGCTGAACTGACGCTGTCACTCAAAGCAGTCGAGTACGTCCGCTACACCGTTGGGACCAACACATCCGTTGAAGAAAAGGCGTTTTACGAGGAGATCCTCTTTGAAACGAACGAGCCGACGGCCATTGCCAACGGAGAAGTCACCGTCAAGATCCCCGGAAATTTGATGCATAGCTTCGAGGGGCTCAACAACAAGATCATCTGGCGGATTCAGATCAAAGGAAGGATTTCGAACTGGCCTGACGTTAACCAGACATTCAAACTCGAAGTCCCGCCCCATCGCTCGTTCTGACGTCCCTGAATGTTCAAAGTTCAGGATTTCAGCGCATTCTTGAAACTCAGCAGTCCCTTATCTATCTCCCGATAGGGTTGAATGCCGCGCGCCGGATGTGCCGCGCTCTTGCGTCTATTGCTCCAGGGGTTCTTCTCCACTGAGGATAAGGCAGCCTTCGGCTGTCCACGTCTTCACATGCCGCGGACGCACCGGGCAGCAAGCACAGAAACCGCTACGGGAAGCCACTTCCATCAACCCCTATCCGGCTTGCATCACGCACTGAGACGACAACTCAAATCACATTGATATATTCTTACGCGACTATTATAAACCGTAGCGTGCGAATAAATTTTCAGATATCTCTGCTTCAAGTCATTTTCCGCTTCCAGCCATATCAATTCCTCGCTTTTCCTGCAGCCTGACTTTGCCGAAGCCTTTGCATTCGACCTTCAAGAAATTTCCGTGCCTTTGTTTTCCCTCTTTTCAAAAGGAAATTGCCCATGACGACACCTTCCCGGTGTAACCGAAGAGGCTTCACACTCATCGAGCTATTAGTGGTGATTGCCAT
>JBEBTF010000086.1:0-16413 GCA_040393865.1 Planctomicrobium piriforme
CTGCTCTATGTCTCTCGTCAACGAATTGTTCCATCACCCGTTGGCTGAACGTGCCAACCCGGTTCTATGGAAGTGGAATATGGGTCACCTGCATTGTATCAAGGTCGACAATTGCAAATGAGAGTGGAGTCGCCCGATAGAGTGCTCCGGGGTTGAGCACAAGTGTTTTCCCCTCCATGTGGTGTTCAAACTTGTGCGTATGACCGTAACAGACAAGATCGTACTTGTTGCTTTGAATGGTGTCGTGGAATCGGGCGTGATCGTCACTGTGTAAGAAGGCGATTTTGCGATTATTGAGTTCAATTTCTCCGAACCGGTCATGACAGACCTGGCCTGCATTCTTGATGGTGGCCCGAAGTTCCGCTGTGTCAAAGTCGCAATTGCCGAAGACGAAATGAGTGCGCCATTCTGCAAACAGAGGAATAATTCCAGGGGAAACGATGTCTCCACAGTGAATCACGGCCTCGATTGGATAGCTCTCTAGGCGAGCAATCGCCTGCATTGTGTTCTGAACACTCCCGTGAGTGTCACTGACAACACCAATTAGCATTTCCATTCCTCTCAAAAGGGGCGAGTTCGGTTGTGGAGATGGATTGTGTCTGGGGAAATCGAGGCGTCACACTCACACAAAAACACATGTGATCAGCAGTGAATCTATCAATGAAATCGGATTTCTGCCGAGGGGAACTCTGTATTCGCCTGCCGAAATCGGTGCGACACTGCGCGTTAATGGGGGAGGCTGTCTTAAAGTATTTCAGATGAGTTGGTTATGGGTGTTTTGGGGTGTCAATTGCAAGTCGGATTTTATGAGTTGTCAGGAAGTTTTCTGAAAATGAATTGGACCAGAAAATAAGGTATTCCCGTAGCGGCAAACGAAGTCATGATGAGAGGCAATTCGCAGAGACCTGATGCACTCTGAATGTTTGCCAGAACAGGTGGGGATCCTGTTGTCAGGAGTGCATCAAATTCAACTCACTTGTGATGTCGGGCGTGAAGTCCTGACGGAAATTCCGCATGTGTGTTGAGCCCCCGGCAAGAGCAGATCTGGTTGCGACCTTAATGAGGCGTTCGCCGCGGTCTGCTGATGGGGAGGTCTGAAAGGTAATTGAGAAGGAACGACCATGAAGAATTTGCTTGCGATTGCTTTGGTATTGGGAGTGTCATCCACTGGCATGGCGAGCCAGACGGCACCGGCTCAGGCCCCTGCGGCGGTTCCTTCGGCAGCAGTGCATGTTCAGGGAGCGAACCATCATGATGGGAACCGGATTCAGCCGATTCCGGATTTGCATTCTGGGGTCATCGACCCGTCCACTGTGAAACCGGGGCATGTGATTGGTGACGTGTCGAGTGCCAGACTTGTTCCGCTCTACGACAATGTGAAAGTGTTGTTCCCGAAGAACATTGCTCCCTGTGCCGTGCAGAAAATCGTCTCGGTTCCAGATCCATGCAATCCATGCTGTTGTGTCTTTGTCGCGATTTGCGTTCCACCATGCGGATGTGAAGAAGTTGTTACTGTGCACCCACGTCTGGATCGCGTGACATTTGATTACGGTGAATACCGTGTCCGTATTACAGAGCGAAAAGGGACGCTGGTCATTGCCTATCTGAAGTAGCATGGTTGCTGCGCGGCCATGTGAGAGACCGATACGGTCTATCGCAGGATGCTTTTCACAGCAGAAATGAAAAGAGCCAGCCAGACACTGTGTCTGGCTGGCTCTTGTTGTAAATGGCTGCGACGATTGCTGTCGCAGTGCGTTCTGGAACGTGAGTATCACGTCAATTAAGACGCCGCTCTACTTTGGATTCTGGATGGCGTAGAGGTTCGCCCCGGTTCGGAGCAGAATTTCTCCATCCACCAGCACTGGAGTTGCATAAGTGGTGTCGTCATTGCCGAGAGGGTTTGAGCCTTTGACGCTCTTGTCTTTCAGGTCAACAACAAAGGTCTTGCCGTCTTCACGGGTGTAATACAGCATGTCGCCTGCAACGACAGGGGAAGAACTGTAGTTGTTGCGGTTCTTTTCGAGCGTTTCTGACCAGAGTTCTTCACCGGTTTGACTGTCCAGGCAGGTGATCACCCCTTTGTCTGAAGCGACCAGAACCTTGTCTCCAAAGGCGGCCGGGGTCGGAACATCGGAGCCGATGTCCTTCTTCCAGAGAACATGTGATTGTGTCACATCGCCGCTTCCTCCCATGCGAATGGCGGTCAACGTCTTTCCTCGTGAGTACGGAGCAATCACCACGTCACCGACGATGACAGGGGAGGCGATTGAGCGGAAGTAACGTTCCTGATCCGGGTTCAGGGTGCCAACTCGCCACAGTTCTTTTCCGTCGGCAGCGCTATGGCAGGTGACATGGTCAGCCCCCAGCACAATGATCTGTTCCTGCCCTTTGTAGGTTGTAACGAGAGGAGTGGTGTAGCTCTGTGCTGACTCGTCTGGAGCTGGCAGGATACGATCAACCTTCCAGGCAACGTTCCCTGTTTTCGGGTCGAACGCAGCGAGATAGGACGGACCTGATTGCATGCAGGCGACGACGATATGCTTTGATGTCAGAACAGGTGATGTTCCAAGGTCCCACCAGAGTGTGTCTTCGCCGAATTCCTTCTGCAGATTCTTGTGCCAGAGAACCTTGCCTGACCAATCGAGAGCAGCGAAGTCACCACTCTTGAAGTAGACAAAAATTCGTTCTCCATCCGTCACGGGTGAGGGATTTGAACCACTGGCTTTCTTGTGCTTTCCTGGGCGTTCTTTGCCAAGTGTTGCACGCCAGAGTTCTTTGCCTGAACGGTCGAAACACATAACGCCGTTCTCGTCCTCAATCGGGAGCGTGAGGACAATTTTGTCTTTATAGACAATCGGGGTCGAGCTGGATCGACCGGGGAGCGGAGTCGACCAGGCGACGTTTGTGGATTCATCCCATTGAGTCGGGTATTTGCCAGCGGTGACATTTCCGTTCTGAAATGGTCCACGCCAATTGGTCCATGCTTCTCCGGCGTTTGTGACCGAGGCGGCACATGCCATGATCAGGCTGGCGAAAATCTGCGTTCTCCAGCCTGTGGAGTTGGCTTTGGTGCTGGTTGCTATGCTTGCCACCGAAATCCTGCTTCCAGTTGAAAGTTGCATTGGAATGTCTCCTCAACGAGGGGGTGTTCAGCGACAGATGCCGAACAGACTCGGTCTTCTCGTTCGTGTTCAGTGCGTGACAGCAACGACAGATCATCATCGTTTTCGGCCGTCGCAGAATGTCCATTTGATTATGGCGGCTGAAACAGGTCAACGGAAGTTGATCAATAGTGCTTTTTATTCGATGGAGGAATTGAAATCCGGGGGAAACGGAGGGCGGGGGCAAATCCAGAGGTTTGAAGGCATTGTCCAGATACAACAAATGCCCTGATGTGAAACACCAGGGCATTGTCGAGTTTCTGAGTGAATCAAACACGCTGGTTCAAATTCACTGTGCAATCTCTGCAGAGCAATTAGCCAATGCGGCCAACAGCTTTGAGTTCTTCTGGGACTGGCTGTTCGGTCTTCTGTGGCAGAGTCGAACGGCCCTGGCTGATTGAGCTGGCCAGGTAGTTCAGAATGATACGGATGGATCGGATACTGTCGTCGTTACCTGGGATTGGCAGGTCGACCAGATCTGGATCGGAATCGGTATCAATCAGAGCAACAGTTGTAATCCCGAGCAGCTTGGCTTCGTGAATACAGTTGTGTTCTTTGCTTGGGTCGACGATCACGATCGCTTCTGGCAAGCGATTCATTTCGCGAATACCGCCCAGGTTGCGACGGATCTTGTTCAGTTCGCGACGCAGACGTGACTGTTGTTTCTTCGAGAAGGTTGCCAGAGTTCCTGAAGTTTCCAGGTTCTCCAGTTCTTCGAGACGCTTCAGGCGTGAACGAATGGTACGGAAGTTGGTGAGCGTACCGCCGAGCCAGCGCTCTGTGCAGTATGGCATTCCGCACGATTCAGCAGCCTGGCGAACGGTGTCGACAGCCTGTCGCTTGGTACCAACGAACAGGATCAGGCTTCCCTGAGCCGAAACCTTGTACAGGTACTTCTGAGCGCGGACCAGACCTCGGATGGTTTCCTTGAGGTCGATGATGTGAATGTTGTTGCGTTTTCCGTAGATGTACGGACGCATCTTTGGGTTCCACTTGCTGGTCTTGTGACCGAAGTGAACACCTGCTTCCAGAATGTCTTTTACGACGATGTCTGACACGGATTGCTCCTGCGATTCGTTAAACCGGGATCTGGGATCGATCCGGCGCGATTCTTTCCTTGATTCCTGCTCTCCTCGCGAATGTTTTCGTCGGGAGTGCGATGAATCAGGCCCTGCAACTTGCAACACCGCAAGTCGACAAGCATTTACGCTCGTTCAGGGGATGGCCAAACATAGTAGCGAATGACCAGGGAGATCGTCAAATAGGTTGCGATTTGTTGTAACTAACGCTGTGTAAGTGGTTTACGTGGTGAAGGGGCCTGGGGACGACCTATAGATAGGGAATTGCCATGCGGACGATGCCATCTCGGATCCGGATTGGCAGTGTACGGGCCTGCAGGTCAGAGAGTGTCTTGCGATGGCTCCGTCTCGCTTTGTCGTCCACAATTTCCGAGAGTGAACTGACTAGCTTGTGGTCATAGCATTCCATGTTGAACTCGAAGTTCAATCGCAGGCTTCTTGGGTCCCAGTTGCTGGAACCGATCAGGGCCCAATCGTCATCGATCAGGAACACCTTTGAGTGATCGAACGGTTCCGGAGTGAGATAAACCTCGCAGCCTCGTTCGAGAACATTCATGATCGGGTCTGTTGAAGCCCATTGAACCATACGAATGTTGTTGACCTGTGGGACCAGAATTCGAACTCGAACCCCTCGCATCGACGCCACGTTCAGAGCTGAGATCACAGCCGAATCTGGCAGGAAGTACGGGGTCAGGATGTCGATACGTTTTTCGGCAATCGCGATCGCACCCAACAGGACGAGCCGAATCTTGTCATAGTCGGAATCTGGGCCATCAGGGATTCCGCGTACTCGAACGTCTCCGTGATGTTCCGGCGGTGCAAACCAGATCGTGCCTTCCAGTTTTTCCCCATTCGCAAAATACCAGTCAGTGACAAAGGTCTCCTGAATGTGGTGAACGGCGGGGCCTTGAATGCGGAAGTGAATGTCCTGTACCGGATGAGTGGTTTTCCAGTCTCCGCGGCAGCCTTCACGGATATTCATTCCCCCGGTGAATCCGACCTCCCCATCGACGACCAGCATTTTGCGGTGAAGTCGCAGGTTGGCGTACGAGGCCAGCCACGGACGAAATGTCGGCAGGAAAGTCGCGACAGGAATATTTGCCCGCTGCAGAACCTGAACGATCGATGGCTTTGAGTAGCGGGAGCCAACGTAGTCGATCAGCACGCGGATTTCGACACCGCGTTTCTGAGCGTTGGTTAACGCTTCCACAAACTCATGACCGGCGCGGTCATTGTCGAAGATGTAGGTGCAAAGTGTGATTGATTTTTTTGCGGCTTCGATTTCTTTGATCATCGTGGGATAGGCCACTTCTCCGCCTTGGAGTGGAGTCACCGAGTTTCCCAGAAGCAGGGCTTTGCCGGTGACATGTCGGGCGACTGCTTCCAGACGTCCTTCGAATGGAAGCTGAACTCGGGTTGCCGCATTCTCGACAAAGTTCCCGCGAATCAGTTTCTCGCGGTAACGGCGATCCATTGATCGCTGAATCCGTTGCCCTTTTCGTTGAATGCGATTGATGCCAAAGCAGATATACAGAATCGAGCCAACGAAAGGAGAGAGCCAGATCAGACCGACCCAACCCAGTACGCTTTGCGTCTCACGCTTATAAAGCACAGCATGCAGTGAGGTGTAGATTGCCAGTAAACGTTCGCCAAGTGCAACGGGAATTGCCCAAAACTGGAACCATTCGCTCATGGCGGGAGAGCCTCACAGGGGAGATGTACAATCTTGTCGTCTCTGATTCTGTCTTTGTTTATCACTCTCGGCCGCATTGGTCCATTCAGATTCCATCGGATCGGGTGTGATCTGGTTGAATACCTCACAGAAAGAATCAATTCTCCCACCTTGAAACAGCAACAAGGCCGGTTCCTCGTGTGAAGAGGACTCCGGCCTTGTTTGTAACTGAGAATACATTGACAGAACGAGCTGCCGGCGATGCCCGAGAACGGACATCAAAGCCTGACAAGGCACTATTCTGGAAGGCGACCTGGTTCGACTTTCGGGAACTCTCCGGTGCAGGCTTCCATGAAGGCAACCAAGTCCAGCTTTTCTTGCTGAGTCAGGTTGAGCTTCTTGATCTTGTCACTGAGGTTCTTGTTCGCAATGCCCCCCTGATCGTAGTACTCCACAACTTCCATCAGAGTCTTCAGGCTTCCGTCGTGCATGTACGGAGCAGACAGTGCGACGTTACGGATTGTTGGAGTTTTGAAAGCTCCCCAATCTTTCGGATCGTTCGTGATTGCTCCGCGACCGGCGTCAACTTCCTTTGCTTTAGTCCCGACTCCGAGGTTGTGATACTGCTCGTCGGTCAGGTTCGCACCAACGTGACAGGCGGCACAGTTGGCTCGTTCACTGAAGTACAGGTGACGACCTCGGATCGCGCTTTCGGACATTGGAGATTTTTCAACTCCAGCTTTGACCTCTTTGATTTGTGCGGCAACCTTTGGGTCGCTTTCAACCAGTTCGGCCAGATCTTCAGGATCCAGCTTTGCGAATCGCTGAGACTCTTCATAGAAGTCGTATGGCGATGGACCGGTCACGATGGCGCGTTCGAATGTGGCGAGCGCTTTGCCAACGTTTTCAATGTTCAGAGAGTCCTTACCGAAGACGGTTTCGAACGCATAGACATAACCCGGAATCTTCTTCAGGCTGCTCACACAGGCGTCGTGTGTGTGTCCCATTTCGATTGGGTTGGCGATAGGCCCGATGGCTTGATCTTCCAGAGTGGCCGCGCGGCCGTCCCAGAATTGCAGGTCGGAGAGAATGCGGTTGTAACTGACAGGCGAGTTGCGACCCCCTTCCAGGCCGTTGATACCGACTCCGAACTGGGTCGATCGGCCGTATCCCTCATTGTGATCGTGGCAGCTTGCGCAACTGATTGTGCCGTCAGCTGACAGGCGAGGATCGAAGTACAACTGGCGTCCCAGTTCGATCTTCGCACGAGTCATTGGGTTCTTGTCGAGGCCTTTGATCGATGCGGCCCCAGCGGCAAGCCCGAGCGGGAGCTTCACCTTGAGTTCTGCATGGTTCTTTGGATCGTTGAACCATTTCTTGATTTCGTCGAGCTTCAATGGGCCTGAGCCTGGGATACCAGTGAGCAGGTCGCCACTGCCCAGCAGCACTTCTTCTGTTGCGGCTGATTTGACAGGTGCTGAAGAGTAGGACCATTGCGAGATTGCACTGGCGCCCACGAGAGTCAGTCCACCTAGCACGAGGGAAAGACGCAATGGGTGTTTCATGAAGTTCTGTTCGTTCAATCTGGAGGGACGGCGGGTGAGGGTGACTGCCAGTGAAGCACTTGCAGCTCAAATGGTCAAACAAATGTGACAGGCATCTCGGGGAGCCAAAACACCTGTTCAATCAATCGGCAAACAGGACTTCCGGTGTCCCGGTTGGCACGTCCGGCATGCCGCAAGAACGAATGGCGAAGGATTCTATGCAGTTCTTGCACTGCGTCCACAATTATTTTTGATCCTGCGAGAGCACTTCTCAAATTCGTATGGCGTATCTCGCACGCGGGATTAAGTCTCTTCCCTGCCGCGAAGATCACTGTGCGGCCACATGACAGGCCGAACCACTCTAATAGGTTACGAATACAAATGGACTTATGGAATCAAGTGCGTCTGTTTTTTTGTTGCGAAGACAATTTGCAGTGTGATTAAACAATGATTTTGTTGTCAAAAATCGTTCGAGCTGATGAACAAAAAGGAGCCACCAGATCACTCTGGCGCTCCTTTGAGAGTTCCCGAAATGCTGCGTTCAATTATTCGATGGTGTTCACGAGTTGCCCCGGAGGGACCATGGATGCGATTCGTTGAAATGCTTCGAGGATCTGCTGTTCCATCTCTTCCGTTGATGAACCACCGGGAACATCGATGAAGATGCCATTTCCCATCCACGCAATTGCTTTCAGCAACTCACGATCGGCATCCATCCCCACTGCCATCGTGTTGACGATGTAGCCTGCCTTTACCGCTTCGTATGCCTGTTTGAGAACGTAGCGTTTCTGGCTGTCATTTGTCTGATAATTCGCGGTTCCATCCTGATCGAAATCAAACAGCGTATTCCAGTTCCAGTTGTTGGGGAGCGTTGACGAGTCACCTGAGTCAATGGTGTTACTGTTTCCGTCTGTCATCAGCAGAATCGTTGGCTGTGATCCTTTGCGTGCATGGTCCTTCAGGAGCTGAATTCCCGTTTTCAGCCCCCCTCCCATGTTGGTAGAGGCAGAGTAATGATTCGCCTGTTTGTACTTCATCAGATTGTTGATCGCGGTGAAGTCCGACGAGATCGGTTCGTCGCGAACATCAACATTCGGAATCTCCGGATCATTTGAGTTCTGATAGTTCTCGACCCGATGATTTGTGTCGTAACTCACCATGCCGACGCGGTCATTGAACGAGAGGTTCTCAAGGAAGTGACACAGAAGTTCATGCCCCACTTTAATCGAGGTGAACGGGTAGTGACGGGATCGTGCAATCTTTGGTGTCTGGGAATGTGACGACAGACTCCGCATCACATAATTGACGAATGAGATCCCCCCATAGGTCTCGCGGTAACCTTTTTCGATGATCTGTTCATCGTTGTGGCAATGATTGAAGTAGCCAGTCCAGCTGCCGCCAGAGTAGGGAAACGTTCCAAGACCGAAGCAGGCAATCATTTCGCTCGCACTATCGCTCAATGTCTGAACGACAGTGGATTGTCCATTCGTGGTCAGTGATGTGATCGCGACGGAACTGATGTCCCGGGTTCCGGTGACCGACGCGGTTTTTTGGCTCCCAGAGTAATTGGTGGTACTCGTTGATCCGTTGGTGTAAGTCAAAACCACTTTTCTCAATGACGTTGTGGATGTGACATCGCATGACATGTACCTGAACTTGCAGGTGGCAGTCACGCCGCTAGTTGTTTTTTTGGCTGTCAGGTGTTGCTGCGTGAAATCCAGTGTGCCGATGCCGGGAGGCTGCAGGTCATCCCAGAGTTTCCGCATATTGGAAACAACCTGAGCGTTGGAGAGGCGGCTGGATGTTTCGTTGTTCAACGGGAAATGGCTGTCGAAGTTCATCGAACGCGAAAAGTCGTGGATCACGACGATGTCGCGAGATTTCACAAACGCCATCGCCTCGGTTTTGACGGTTGTGTAGCCCCGGCCAAGGACTCCTCCGAAGAAGAGTTTCAGTCGTCCGTCCTGAGCCGAGGGATCATCC
This sequence comes from Planctomicrobium piriforme, assembly GCA_040393865.1. Taxonomy (GTDB): domain Bacteria; phylum Planctomycetota; class Planctomycetia; order Planctomycetales; family Planctomycetaceae; genus Planctomicrobium; species Planctomicrobium piriforme_A. The sequence goes on from JBEBTF010000086.1 coordinate 9,440, forward strand.
TGTGTGCGACGGGCGGTCACCTTCACTGCATTGGTGATGTTCGCGTTCCAGTTGGTCGTCCATTTTCCAGTGGCGTGGTTGTATTGGCGTTGCCCAAACATGACGTCCTGTTCAGGATCGACATAGATGCCACTGAGTTCAGCAACGCGGCTGGCAACGAGCCGTGCATTCCCGCGTGCATAGGCAACGGGATCATTTTCTCCGATCGGAGCCTTGCGGATCGCGTGCGAAATCTCCTGTGCCGCTGCCAGTGCTGCTGCATCAACAGCATTTTGCATTCTGGTCTTCTGCACCTGGATATAGCCGACGTCGACACTGATTGCGGCTGCAGCGAGCAACCCGACCAGGCACAGGCAGGTCAGAACCAAAACGCTCCCGTTACGGTCTTCCCGCACTGGAACTCCGGAGTCTACTGAAGTTGTCAGCGATCGGATGTTTTTCATAAACAGGCTCGTTATGCAGGCTGGCGACCTGGCCAGTTCTTATTCAGTTCGTTCAGAAATTGCTTAGCCGGGCCGAGCGCTTGCTGAATGAATAACTGTTGAATGGTTGAATGATTGTGAAGATGTGTTCGATGATGAGGAGGCAGAAGCCCCCTCTCAGGGAATGATTACTCTGACAGTGCACTGCGTCCTTGTCGGAAAACGACTGAGACTGCGAGGTCTTTGTTCTTCATGATGTTGACAGGAAACCGTCCGACTTTGTGATACGGGATCGATGCCGAGATACGGAAATATTGCAGGTAATTTTCTTCGGCTCGAAGATCGAAGGGCTGGCCGGCGCTGTTTCCTTCTGCATGGGTGATTGAAATGTCGACGTCGTTTCCTGCGATCCCGCTGGCAGAGAGCATATTTCTGATATCAGTTGTAATCTTCTGGTTCAGCGTCGTTCCGACTGGCAGCTTGTCGTAAACCTCACTCGCACCTGCCCGTGCTCCTTCCCGAACGGCGACGGAGAGTTTCTGAGAGACATCTAAAGCACGCGACATCTCGATGACGCCCATCAGAATCAGCAGAAAGAAGGGGGCGATGACTGCAAATTCAACCGTGGCCGTTCCCTTGCGGGATTGGTTGGTGTGGTTTCGTTGATGTGGGATATGACGACGCATTCCAGACCCTATTCGTGTCGCATGACTGCTTGAGCCTTCAGTGTGACTGTTTTCGCCCAGAACGGAGGGAGAAGTGCGACACTGCTGTAAGGCACGGTTGCCCGGACAACAAACAACTTGTATTTCGTCGTGGTTTCCAGTTCGAGATCCGGCAGGTTGGCGTAGTTGACGGTGGCAGGATCGACGTTTCCTTGTTCGAAGACGCTGGCATCTTTCACCATGATCGTGGCTCTGGCCGATTTGAATGCAGAATTCAAAATGCCAGTTGCCATCTCACGTACTTCCGCCGTTGTCACTCCGTCGACTGATCCATGTCTCGCGGATCTTTGCACGGCGGCGTTTAAGGCTCCCTGAACCATATACGCATGGCCAAATTCCATGATGCCTGCCATGAAGAGGCCAAAGACCGATGACACGATCGCAGTCTCGACCAGGACTGCGCCTGAGCGACGATGAGATGGGCTCGGATATGGTTGGGGTGATCTTCGCACGTACATGTGCTGGCTACCTTACCTCTTCGTATGACAGTTCTCGTCTGGTGGTTTCACCGGACAGAACACTGCGTATTCCGTCAAAACACTAGTTCCATTTGGCCAACCAAAAATTGGAAAAATCTCGAAATTTCATACTTCGAGGCATTTGTGGGACGCCGCTGGGGGCATGTTGCGTTTGAGCAACGCGTCGAAACAGAGAGAATTGTTGGGTCGCCAGCAGAGGAGCCTGGTAGAATCGCGCCAGCCGGAAGAATCGGTTTTTGTCGCGTATTGCCAACTTCGGATCGAAAATCGGTGATGTAGCGGTTACGTTAATATCATCTGGCGATCGGTCGGCTTGTGGATTTGGTTACAGGCAGGAAACCCGTCATGCTTTCGATTCAATGGCACCAAGCTCAGATTGCTCTGAACCACAGTTGCGCCAGAACTCGTGTCATTGGGCCTATCAATCGTTGTGTCAGAGTGGGGCTGTTTGCCGTTTTCCTGCTCGCTCACGTCTTTGATCTGCAGCCCGGAAGACTGTTCGCCCAGGCTGCTCCTGCAATGTCGATTGATGAATGTCGACGTCTCTTTCGGACTGGAAAATACGAATCCTGTATCACCGAAGCGGCACTGTTGCTCGATTCGAAAGAGAGTTCCGAAGATGCGTTTCTGCTGAAAGCTCAGGCAGAATTCACGCTCGGAAAATACACAGAAGCACGCGACACATTGCTGTCAGGGAATCTGCGGACACCTGGAAGTATCCGCATTCGGTGGGCACTGATGCAGGTCTCTCCCTATGCAGGGCATGACAAGGATGTCGAACGTTATGCAGGAGAGATCGATCGATTTGTGCGTGCTGCGGCATGGCAATATTCGCAACGAGTTGATGATCTGATCACGCTTGCGAAGTTGTTACTAAGGCAAGGAGGCGACCCGAAACAGGTGCAGAATGTCCTGCTGAAACGGGCTCGCGAACTGCATCCCAATCGACCTGAACCGCTGCTGGCCATGGGACAACTGGCGCTGGAGAAGCGGGACTTCACATTGGCTGCCGACACATTTCGGGAAGGGCTGAAGAAGTTCCCTGACGATCCCGATTTTCTATTCGGAATGGCATGTGCATTTGAAGAGTCAGACTCAAAGCAGATGCAGGATGCTCTGGAAAAGGTGCTGACGATCAACCCCCGGCATGTGGGGGCTCTGTCGATGATGGTCAACCAACTCATTGATCGAGAACGGTACGAGTTGGCTCGCGAGAATCTTGCTCGGATTCAGGCAATCAATCCCAAGTATCCACCTGCGTTCGCTTCTCTCGCCGTTCTTGCTTTTCTGGATGGAGACCATGCTGGCTTCGAATCGAATCGCACGCAGGCGCTCGCTTCTTGGGGAACAAATCCCGAGGTTGATCATCTCATCGGAAAGAAACTGTCTCGAAAGTATCGGTTCGAGGACGGAGCGGAAGCTCAACGACGTGCCCTTGTTTTTCAGCCGACATATCTTCCCGCCATGAAGCAACTCGCGCAGGATTTGTTGCGGCTTGGAAAAGAAGAAGAGGGCTGGGAACTCGCTCAGGCGGCTCACCGACAGGATGAGTACGATGTCGCAAGTTACAACCTGGTAACGCTCCATGACGAACTGACCCGATTCACTGTGCTTGAGTTGCCCGGCTGGCGGATTCGCATGGAAAAAGGGGAGGCGGCGTTATATGGCGATCAGGTTGTGGCCTTGCTGATCGAAGCTCGTTCCATTCTCTGTCAGAAGTACGACATCCCATTGGAGAAAACGATCTCTGTTGAGATCTATCCGAAACCGAATGACTTCGCCGTTCGAACATTTGGAATGCCGGGAGCGGAGGGCTTTCTGGGAGTCTGCTTTGGTGATGTGGTCACAGCCTTGAGTCCCGCTTCACAACAGGCGCGTCCTGTCAACTGGCAATCCGTGTTGTGGCATGAATTCACCCACGTCGTCACTCTGAATAAGACTCATAACAGAATGCCGCGCTGGTTGAGCGAAGGAATTTCTGTTTATGAGGAGCGTCAACGTGACCCGCGTTGGGGAGAACGGATGACACCTGCCTATCGGGAAGCGATTCTGGGAGGGAAGCTGACCCCCATTCATCGTATGAGCGAAGCGTTTCTTTCACCGGGAAGTGGTGGGGGATTGATGTTCGCCTATTTCCAGAGTTCGCTCGTGGTGGAATATCTCATCAACACCTATGGGCATGCAGCGCTTGTTGCCATTCTTGATGACCTGGCATTGGGAATGCCGGTAAACGATGCTATTGAACGGCACACGACATCCATGGGGCAGCTTGAAGAAGATTTCGAAGCCTTCGCAAAACTGCAGGCAAAGATGTTCGGTTGGTATGTGGACTGGTCGACTCCTGAACTGGATAAGTATTCGGAAGAGAGTTCTCCGGCAGAGAGATTGAAGAACTGGCTCCGGATGCATCCCCGAAGTTACGTCGGGTTGAAAGCCGCGGCCCGAAATGAGATTCAGGCAGGGAACCAGGCAGAAGCCATCAAGTTGCTCCGACAGGCAATCACTGTGTTCCCGTTGGAAAAGGGAGGAGAAGGGGCGTCCGCGATTCTCGCTGGTCTGCAACGAGAGGCCGGCGATACAGACGGGGAGCATGAGACACTCTTACATTGGGCGAGTATCGACGATGACGCGGCGGCAGCCCTGTTGCGACTGATTGAAATTGACTCGTCGAGAGAGAACTGGGTGGCCGTCATGCAACACTCCAGGCGACTGCTGGAAATTAAACCGCTGATCCCGCAACCCTATCTGGCGTTGGCCACGGCAGCGGAAAACCTGAATCAGACGGAATCGGCAGTGCAGGCGCTGAATGCCTTATTAACTCTGCCACGGACGGACTCAGCAGGGATTCATTATCGATTAGCAACACAACTTCATCAGCAGGGACGGAATGAGAAGGCGAAATATCACGTTATTCGTGCACTGGAGTTCGCCCCTCGGTATCGCGATGCATTGGCGTTGCTCTTGAAGGTCAAAGATGCTGAGGTGACAGGGGAACAAAAAGAAGAACCGGCATCAGCAAACTGATCCCGGTTCTTGATGGCACGTTTTATTCTCTGCGATGCCCGTAACTGGCACCTGCGTCACTGTTACCTGTTGGGCAGGCCGGTAAAGACTTTGGCAGCCATCGGCATTCTTCGTCCGGTTCCAAATGCCTTGGCTGACAGTTTGATGCCTGGCGGAATCTGGCGGCGTTTGAACTCATTCCGATCCAGCCGAGTCACCACCCAGAGAACTGTTTCCTCCGGGAACTCTTTAGCAAGCTCTGCAGGGGAGCGTTCTTCATCAATCAAGCCGTACAGGATCGCGTCCAAAATCGGATACGGGGGCAAGGTGTCCTGGTCAAACTGATTGGGAGCCAGCTCGGCGCTGGGGGCCTTGCTGATGGTGTGGTCAGGGATGACTTCGCGTCCGGCCCGTTCGTTCACGTATCGAGACAGGGCGTAGACGTCTCCTTTATATAGATCGCAAAGGGCCGCAAAGCCACCGCACATGTCTCCATACAGCGTGCAGTATCCGACCGAGAGTTCACTTTTGTTGCCTGTTGCAATCGCGATCCAGTTGTGGCGATTGCTTCTGGTCATCACGATTGCCCCGCGAATGCGCGCCTGCAGATTCTGGTCTGCCAGCCCTCCCGGTTGAGAAGACAAATCGGTGTCGATCTTCGGCAATGTTTCGTAGACGCGGTGAACTTCGTCGATAGAAATGATCGACCAGTCGATGCCGAGTGACTTCGCGAGCGCAACAGAGTCCGACACGCTGTGTTCGCTGCTGTATCGACTCGGCATCAGCAGCCCATGAACGTGCTCAGGACCAATTGCGTCTGCGGCAATGGCTGCGACGAGGGCACTGTCAATTCCGCCGGACAGTCCGAGCACACAGTCGGTGAACCCGCATTTGCGGAGATAATCTTTCAGCCCGAGCGTCAGAGCGTTGTAAAGCTCGACTTCCCGTCGCGGTGACAGGGGAGGTCGCGCTGCAGGCAGATGTTCAGTGTCGATAAACTTCAAATCCGGGGCGAACGCCGCTGCCGTCTCCACAAGGGCTCCGGTTTCATCCAGAACAAAGCTGTTTCCGTCAAAGACAAGATCGTCATTCCCCCCGATCTGATTCACAAACAGAAACGGACGCCGATGACGTTGAACATGTCGTTGCAGAAGCTCATGGCGACGTTGAACTTTGCCTGACGCAAACGGGCTTGCCGAGAGGTTAATGAAGAGATCGACACCATGAGCGGCCAGCGTGGCGACTGGATCAGGAGTGCGATCCGGGAAATAGTGATAGAACGTGTCTGGCTCGCCCCACCACGCGTCTTCGCAAATATGCACTCCGAGCGTCAGTCCGCCAAACTTCATCGGACGCGGCGTCGGGCCGGGAACAAAGTATCGCTTTTCATCAAATACGTCGTAATTGGGCAGCAGTACCTTGTGAATGGTGTCTGTGATCTGGCCGTTGCTCAACAGGCTTGCGGAATTCGTTGGCAAGTTGGAATGAGCAGGGTGCCTGCCGGGGTGTCCGATCAGAATCGCAAAATTCTCATCGGTCAGGGATGCCAGTTCTGCGACAGCCTGTTGACAGGCTTCAATGAAACCGCCGCGAAACAGCAGGTCTCTGGGAGGGTAGCCACAAATCGCAAGCTCAGATGTCACCAGCAGTTGGGCTCCACCTTGGCGAGCCTGTTCTGCAGCATCTCGAATCTGTCTGGCGTTTCCAGCAAGGTCGCCAACGACAAAGTTCAATTGAGTAAATGCGATCTTCATATGTCATCACTGTTTCGGTCGCTGATCGGACGGATGCCTGACCAGAACGTGACAACCATGCCCGGAGAGTCCTGTCACGCTTTTGCTCACCTATGATAGAGCAATTACGGAAAGAGTGCAGCATTTCAGGAACGCGACGCTCGCTCCATTGTCAGAGAGACAGGAGGAATTTTGTTTACAAATAGCGGGCGAGTGACGCTATTTATGCAGAATCAGCTTGCCGCTTTTTGTGAGTCGCAGCCGGTAAAACTCTTCACCATGCTGAATCGCGACTTCTCGCGTATCACGAAAGATGTCTGCCGAGTTGAGAACCGGTCGATTGGCGGGAGTGTTTGAGGTCTGTGCTGCGTTTGGTGCTGGTTCAGCTGGGACAGGAGCACTGGACATTGCTAACTCAACCTTCAATCAAAGTAACGTCTTGCCCTCGACAAGAGATGCGAGCAGGTAGAGAGATTTTAATTGAAACTGAGACTCAGTGTCAATGTGTCATCGTAGGTGAAATCAGATGATAACGTAAACGTAATGCAAAGAGGCCGAATCCCAACATTTGGGACCGGCCTCTTGCGTTATTCAGCTGATGCAAACGCCCCA
>JBEBTF010000087.1:0-16247 GCA_040393865.1 Planctomicrobium piriforme
GCGAATGCAGCTCAAGCGGATTTCTGATTTACTTCTTTTCCGGTGGGGGAAGTCGGGTCAGTTCGATTTTTCGAACCGCTCCTTTTGTCCGGTAACTCGCAAACCCCAAAGGGCGGCATCCCACCATTTCAATGCGGACATCGATTTCGTTTTCCTCTGTCGAAACATCTGCAATCACTTCGCCATCAATCGAGCAGACAATCCGGTCGTCTGTCACTCGAATTTTGATTTTGTACCACTGGCCCTGTTTGAATTCTTTGTAACCTGTGGTCGGGTTCTCGGACGCATCGATTCCGTTCAGGCTCGACAGGCCTATCAGGCCGCCACCCCAGCCACCGAGAACCAGAGTGCAGGCGCTTTTCTGATAAGGAAAGGTCGCTGCGGCAAAGAAATCGTTTCCTTCGATTCGTCGAGCTTCAAACGAGAGTTCATAGTTCGATTTTGGAAGTTCCGGACCTTTCCAGACCGCGGCTGTAATCGGACGCCCTTTCCCGATGATCAGCGATTCGTCTTCGACACTGATCTGGCCTTCGTCTCCGTAGTCACCGCGTACCCAATGCCCGAGCGTCTTTCCGTCAAACAGAGATTCAGATTCGCTCTTGAGGGCGTTCTGCTTTTTCTGGGAAGCGTCTTCCGCTTGAACCGCTGACATCTGCACTGAAGCAGCGAAAAAGGAAAAGACCAGCATCGACGCAGCAACAAGACGTTGAGGACGACTGGCACCGAAGTGAGGCAGGAGAGCAGAAGTTGTCAACACGGAGGCACTTTCTGATTCAGAGAGGCACGGGATTGGCTTCCAGTTGGTCCCATTGTAGACCTTTCGGTCAAAAGCGTCAGGTGCTCGTGATCGCAATCAGAAATTTCGATCTTTCTCCGGTTTTCACGGGCGGCCCAGGGGTGAAGAGTCTCGCCAAGTTGTGCATTGAGGAAATTTCGAATCCGTTCCACTTTGACGTCAGGAAAACTTCCGGCGACAATCAACGGAACCCTCCGGCAGAACCAGAAATGTGTCGTATGCGGTTTCTGGTGAGTGACAGCCCCTTTGTTATCCAGGGGAGAATTGTGGCTCCGGATGATTTGCCGGGATGGACGCCGAACATGGTTCCGGCGTTTGGGATCGCGACGAAAGAGCAGCATCATGAACAAGTTGTTTGCAAGTTCACTGTGGCGACCCGGTTATTCGAGTCTGCGCACACTTGGACTCTTGCTAGGGGTGTCGCTTGCTCTTTTCGGCCTGTTGCGACCGGAAGGTGCTGTCGCTCAGGAGGAATCTGAGAATCCGCTGGAGTCACTGTTCAAGAATCTCGATCGTGGCATCCGGGAAGTCGGGGAAGAACTTTCACGGCAAAAGTCAGGACGCGATCCGCTCGATTTACGCCTGGTGCAACGCCCGGAGCAGGCGAGACAGCTGAAGACTGTGAAGGAGTTGATTCAGGAGGAACGCTGGCATGACGTGACCGACCAGTTGCAATTCCTGCTCAGTCAGCCAGCCGATGCGTTCGAAATTGGACCCAATCGAGTTTACCGCTCGCTTCTGAAGGAAGTGGATCAACTGGTGACCACTCTTCCGGAAGAAGGACGCCGAAACTATTTGAGCAAATTCTCTGCGGTTGCTGATCGCAAGTTGCAGCAGGCACTGACGAATCTCGATCAGGATGAACTGCAGGAAGTGGCCATGCATTTTGGGCACGCCCCTGCCGGTCGCACTGCACTCCGCACGCTCGCACAACTCTGGCGGGATCAGGGGATGTTCGGGCAGGCTGCTTCCGCATGGGAACGGCTCATCGCCTTGTCTCCGGCAGAGGTGACTCCCGAACTGGAAACGCAATACGCGCTGGCACTGGCTCGTTGCGGTCATTCCGAAAAGGCATTGCAGATTGCCGAGAAGCTTCAGAACAAGGAGCTATTGGATCAGGTGACACGGCTAAGTGCATCTGGGAATCAACCCTCTGCAGCATTGCGATTGAATGCCGGATCGTACTTTTCGATTGCTGACCCTCAGGTGAGTCCGGACGGGTTAAACCCGGTGTTTGCCAGAATCTGGTCGCAGCCTTTGATCGAACGGTACAACGTGCGTGCCTGCATTGATGAACTGGCTGAAGATATGCGTGCCCAGGGCAGGGCGTTGTTACCAACGATTCAGCCCCTGACTGTGAATGGGGTTGTTGTTTATCGCACTCTGCGCAGTTTGCAGGCTCGCGACAATCGAACAGGGCGACTGCTATGGGAACACCGGAATGCGGACAGCCCTGAAGTCATCCTGACTCGAAATGAAGCTTCTGACGAAGAGATCGATCTGGATGATCCACAGCATATTCTGAATCTCGGTTCTGCAGACGGGTTCGCTTATCGGGAAGCTCTGTTCGAGAATCATCCTGTTGCGAGCCTGATCTATCGCGATGAGATCTATGGCGGTCTCACGAGTGATGGAATGCGTGTCTTTTCTGTCGAATCGACCGGAGAGGCATTGATGACAGCTCCGGTTTATGCCTGGGATGAGCCACAGCCAGGTGAAACTCCGGAGAATATCTGGTCAACGAATGAACTTGCTGCCTACGATCTGCAGACAGGACAGATTCTCTGGCGGATTGGCGGAACGCGAATTGAAGACCCGTTTTCACGACCGCTGGCAGGAACATTCTTCTTTGGACCACCGACCCCTTACGGGGGAGCTTTGTACTCGATTGGGGAGCAGAATGGCGAAGTTCTGCTGTTCTGTCTGAGTGCCAGAACCGGGGAAGTGGAATGGTCGCAGCCATTGGCGAATCCCGGACGTCAGATTGGGACTGATGCGGTTCGCCGACACTGGCCATGTCGCCCCGTGATTGCCGATGGACTGATTCTCTGTCCGACAAATTGTGGCTGGTTTCTCGCTGTGGATCAGGCAACACGGCGGCTGCGCTGGGCGGCCCGTTATTCTCCACGAATTGATCAGAGACGTGGATACCGTGGCAATTCCCCAGCCCAGTCGGTCCAGCAGATTAACCGACGCTGGCAGAATGCGATTCCGGTGGTGGCAGCAGGGCGTGTTCTGTTTACTCCACCAGAGTTTCCTGACGAGTTCGGGATTACGCATCCCATGATCTATTGTCTGGATCTGCAAACCGGGAAGACATTGTGGAGTCATTCCAAACAGGAGCGGCCGAGCGGAACCACACTTTATCTGGCAGGAGTGTGGAATGATCTGGCTATTCTCGTCGGGACCGAGGCGGTCTCTGCGCTGAAGATTTCAGACGGAGGGAAGGTGGCGTGGACATTGCCACTGCTGCACGCGCCGACCGGGCGAGGACTCATCGTCAACCAGAAGCTCTTTCTTCCCGTTGAAACACGGAACCTGTTGCAGATCGATCTGGAAACTGCATCCATTGAACTGACAACGACACTCGTTGACTCGCAGAGCGCATTGGGGAATCTGGCTCTGGATCGCGATGTGCTGCTCTGTCTGTCTTATGACGAGATTGCAGCGTTTCCAGCGAATACCCAGCAAGGAACTCCAGATTCCGGACCAATGGCCCTGGTGCAACAGGCGATTCTGTCAGCAAGACAGCAGCTGTCCGCAGGCAATTGGGAAAACTCGTTGAACATTCTTGAGGCGACGTCTCAATCGCCGCTTGCATTGCCTGAGGAGTTCACAAACGAAATTGAAGAACTACGGTTTCAGGCGCTGTCTGCCAAGTTGAAAAGTGATGGCGAACATCATGACGCGACGCTGCTGCAGCTTCATAAAGTTGCAACGAGTCTCAATCAGATTCCTCGTTATCAGCGGCTTCTCGCGGATCACCTTGCTGCAAACGGGGATCTGGAACACAGTTTGAAAATTCTGCTGGATGTGTTTGAGCAAGCTGGTCCCAGCGATGTGATTCAGGAAGAAACTCGGACCGTTCGAATTGATGGCTGGGTTGGCCCTCGCTTTCAGAATCTGTATCTGCAATTGAGTGATGCCGCGGCGAAAGCGGCGTTTGATGCGGAAGTCGCTGGAAGAATTGCACGACTACCGACAGATCGAGATCAGGTGCTGGATCGCTGGGCGCGAGCCTTCATGTTTCACCCTCTCGGGTTACAACTGGAACTGAAGATCGCTGAGATGGATCAGATAGCGAATCGACCATCCTCGGTCCTCATTCGATCGCAGCGAGTCATCGACAGCGGCCATGTTGAGTTCCTCCCTCAAGCACTGCGATTGCAGGCGACTCAACTCGCCGATCTCGGCTGGTATCAGGATTCATTAGCCGTTTGGGAACAGTTGGGGAAACTTCCCGATACGGTTCTTCCTGATCGCCAGTCATCGCTGGCACTTGCCAAAGCCGGAATCGCTCAGGCCCAGGAAAACCTGCAGCGCACGCCGCCGACATCTTTCTGGAAGGGGGCATGGCGGATTGAACGTGAAGGGTTGGCCGGTGATGAATCGTCGCTGATCAGTATCAAGGAATTAGGGACCGGGTTTTCGCAGCTGCAGTCACTCCGATTTCTTGCTGATCAGAGGCATGACCGATTTCGAATTGAAAACCGGACGACAGGCGGATTTCTGGGATCATATCCGTTTCGCGGAGAGGCCGAGCTTAATCATCAGGGGGGCGCTGTCGTCCGTTTGCAGGGAGCCTCTGCTTTGATGGTTCATCAGGGAGTGATTCAATCCCTTGATTGGGCCACACAGCGGATTGCCTGGAGCTGGAGTCCGGAACTCCGGCCTTCTGCAATGGCGCGTCTAGCTGTGGTGCCTGCTCAGCACAGTGATGCGATGTTGCCTGCAACTCAGTTTTTGGCAACTCGTCAGTATTATGCAAATCGAGATCAGGCAGGATTTCTTGTTACGGGAACGCAACGCACGTTGTTGTTGCTGTGTCGCGAATGGGTTGCACTTGATCCATTGACTGGTGAAGAACTTTGGCGGGATAAGAACGCTCCGGACAGGGCCTTTGCTCACGCATTTGGAACCGGCGAATTTCTGGTCTCCGGGGCAGAACGACGGGAGTTGCGTCGGGAAATTGACGGGGCGGTTTTGCCGTCGAAGGAACTGACCTCGCTGCTGTCGAGAACCGTTTCGATTCTGGACGGCGACCTGATTGTTATTCAGCGTCCAGTTCCCGGAGGAGCAACAGCCACGCTGCAACGGGTGACCAAATCGGGCGATGAAGTCTGGTCACGGGAGCTGACTGTCCGGTCGTGGATTTCCGCTCCGGCTCCAGATCTGTTGCTGTGGCTCTCTGAGGATAATGACATCACGATGATCAACCTGCGCGATGGCAGCGAGCGTCTGCTGGCAAATATCAAGGAGCATCGCAATGGAAGTCAGGCTCCTGTGCATGTCATTGCCGAACGTGACAGATTCTACATCGTGATGGAGAACCGTGAATCGTCCGCAGGTTATCTCGGAATTCAGGGAGTCCCGGCGACCGGGGCGGTACTCTGTTTTGATCGTGCCGGAGAGCTGAAGTGGACACTGAACCCTCAATCTCAGGTTCAACCGTTGGTCTCGTTGAGTAACAAGAACAGGCCGCCGCGAAGTTGGCCATTGAAATTGTTGACTCAGGATTTTTCAGACAGTCCAGTGGTGCTGCTGGTGGCCGATGTTTCCGAACATGCCGGTGAACATTATTTTCATCGATTAAAAGTCGTTGCTGTGGATAAGGCAACGGGCAAGATCGTGATTGATCAGGGAATCCCCAGTGAATCTGGTGGGTTCTCGTATGTCTACGTTAATCTGGAGCATCAGCAGATCGAACTGCGGACGTATAACGAACAACTGCGACTGGTTCCTGATTCTGGTGTCAGCGAACCCGTACCTGCTGCGGATTGATCTTGTTGATGAGCGAAATGATCTTAAAGACGCGATGGTTATTCGATGGAATCAATCCTCCCGTTGAGCACGCCGTTATTGTCATCGACAGAGATCAGATCAAGAGTGTCTCTCGCGATGGCGAGCAAGTAGACGCTATCGATCTGGGGAATGTGGCTGTCATCCCCGGATTGATCAATACGCATACTCACCTTGAATTCAGTGAACTCGCCACGCCGATTGAGCCGCGTCGTGAGTTTGCGACTTGGATTCGCAATGTGATTGCGGAACGTCGAACCCGGAATTCCGGCCCCCTTGCGTCTGTTCAGCAAGGTCTTCACGAGACCTGTTCGACCGGAACAACAGGGATTGCTGAGATTGCGACTTCAGACTGGATTCTTGATCCAGCCCTGTCGCCTTCCTCACAGTCGCTGATTGTGATGCGTGAGTTTCTGGGGGTGCGCCCTGAGGCGGTCGAGTCCCAACTCGAAGCTGCGCGTTTATTTGTCGAGCAGGCCATTGGTCATCTCGGACAGTCTCGGAATTTGCAACGGGCACAGGTGGGGTTAAGTCCCCATGCACCCTATTCGTTGCATCCCAAGCTGTTTGAGGGGCTGTGTGAGATCGCCGAAGAAGCAGGAGTTCCTGTCACAATGCATCTCGCAGAGTCTCCGGCCGAGATTGAGTTGCTGGCAAACGGAACCGGCCCGCTGGTAGACCTGTTTTCCAGTATGGGAATCTGGCGTGATGATGTGATTCCGCGGCAGACTCGCCCCATGGATTATCTTAAACGGCTGGCGGAGTTGCCGCGTGTCATCGTGGCTCATGGCAATCTGCTGACGATGGAAGAGATGGAGTTCATCGCCCAGCATCCGCAATTGTCCATCGCTTATTGCCCGCGAACCCATGCTGCGATGCAGTCTGGCGAACATCCGTGGCAGCAGATGAAGAGTCTTGGCATTCGCGTGACGCTAGGAACCGACAGTCGGGCGTCGAATCCCGATCTGAGTCTCTGGAACGAACTGCAGTTTCTCTCAAGCCGGTTTCCGAATGTCGATGCCTCTGAACTACTCAAGATGGCGACATCAGATGCGGCGATGGCATTGGGATGGCAGAATCAAGGACGGATTGAACCGGGGAGGGCTGCAAACCTCGTTGTTGTATCCTTGCCTGAATCAAGCGGCGCAGAGGCCAGCAGTTCAGGGGCAGTGGACCCGCAACGAAGTCTCTTCAGCGGAACCATCGACCGGGTGATGTTGAACGGAAGATGGACCGTATGACGTATGAGCTTTGCGTGCTCAGGCTGTATCGGGATCAGTTCGATGGCTGTGAGCGTTTCCAGGCAATGATGTCGTCCAGAATCTCGGCGAGCTTCATTGAAGGTTTGCGGCCCAGCGTTTCGTAAAGACGTGAGACATCCGGAACGCGCCGACGAACGTCTTCAAAGTCTTCGCCGTAGGCCTGTTGATAACCCAGAAATTGAATCGGGATTTTCGGATCGACACGCTGGATCACCTCTCTCGCCAGCTGTTCGATGGAAACATCCTGATCGCTGCCAATGTTGAAGATCTTCCCAACGGCCTTGTCGGATTCGGTCAAGCCAATGACACAATCGACAACCTCTCTCACATGGGCGAAGCAGCGAACTTGTTGGCCGTCGTCGTAAACAACAACCGGACCACCAGCGAGTGCCTGAGTGACGAATCGCGGGATCACCATCCCATAGTTGCCAACCTGTCTTGGGCCGACGACGTTGAAGAAACGTCCAATCGTGACCGGAAGCTGGTACTTGTTGAAATAGGCGAGAGACAGGAACTCATCGATCGCCTTGGAACACCCGTAGGCCCAACGCGGACGCGATGTTGGACCGAAATGGAGATCGTCGTTTTCGTTCCAGCGTTCTTTGGGGTTCTTGCCATAAACTTCGCTCGTGGATGCGAGGAAGAACCGGCAGCCGGTTTGAACCGCGAGTTTCAATAGAAATTCGGTCGGGTAGATATTTGTTTCGATTGTGCGAACCGGGTCTTCCGCGACCAGCTTCACCCCAACTGCTGCGGCAAGATGATAGATGGTGTCGACCCCTTGCACGGAGTCCATCACCAGCCGCTGGTCTGTGATCGACCCGTTGATCAATGTCAGATTGGGGTGATCTTTGATTCCCGCCAGATTGTCTGCACGGCCGGTTGAGAAATCGTCCAGCACTTTCACTCGATGTCCGAGCTGGAGGAGCTGTTCCGTCAGGTGACTCCCAATGAATCCGGCACCACCGGTGACAAGGCACAAGGACATGGCGATTACTCTGCCGCGAGACAAAACTCTTTCCCCGAGAGCAACACCGCTCAGCGGAGGACTGTAAGGTGACGCATTAAACTCATCATCTGGTGAGTCCACATCGGGATTTCTCAGTCAGATTCATGAATGGTGACAGGTTCTCTGCGATCCGTCTATCAACTTTGATAAACGGAAAAAGCCGAATCCTGATGAACAGAATTCGGCTTCGATGTCGAAATCACCGAGACGCGGCCTGAATTATGCGGCGGCGTTTTCTTTTTCCTGGTCAGGGCTCACATAACCGAAGCGGTCATAGAACTCTTTGCAGTATTCGTAAA
Source organism: Planctomicrobium piriforme (assembly GCA_040393865.1). Lineage (GTDB taxonomy): Bacteria > Planctomycetota > Planctomycetia > Planctomycetales > Planctomycetaceae > Planctomicrobium > Planctomicrobium piriforme_A. The sequence goes on from JBEBTF010000087.1 coordinate 8,386, forward strand.
CTCGCTGTTGCCAGTGAGGGTCACGGCCAAATCGGTTTTTCTTGTAATCCTTGTGGTTCACAAGTTTCTTTTCGAGAGCTTTGCGAACGAATTCAAAGTCACCGAGTTGAAGTTCTTTGTAGATTCGTTCGATCTCTGCCATCGGATTTTGAGACAGGTTCTCGTATTTGACTTCTGTCAGGTTCTCTGGCGGAATCAAATGACGATCTGCTTCGTAAGTCCGGTAGGCTTCCATGAACGTTTCAAGCACACTTTCTTCGGCGTTCGGATGGTACGAACTGCCGAGTGTGTTTTCTTCGATCATCGTCGAACGCAGGTGCAACGTTGAGTTGAACACATCGAACGGGTGTCGAGAGATGTGAATGAACTTCGCGTCCGGGAACAGTTTCAGAAGCGCCTTCACGCGATAGGTATGAGAAGGCGACTTCATGATCAAAGGCTTTGGCGACCGGACAGTCAGCTTTTTCATGAAGTGAAGAATGGTATCTTCCCACGTTTTCCGATCTTCCGGAGAAAGATCCTCAATGTGGAATGATCGGGTCCATTCTTCCTGATCAAATGGACGCAGCGGCAATGTGTAAGGGGAAATCAAACACATTGAGCAGATGGCGAATTCATCTTCCTGAGGAACGTTCCAGTGGACTTCGACATTGTCCATAGGGCGCGATTTAGGAACCATCCAACCTGTCAGTGATGTGAAGACTTTCTCTGTGCAGAGGAAGTGCCACGGAAAGACAGTCTGATAAAGGCTGGGAAAGGTATATCGCGAATCCTGAGTCATCAGGGTGTGCAGCAGGGTTGTGCCACTGCGCCAATACCCCAGGATGAAAACTGGCGGACCTGCCAGTTCTGTTTCACGAATCTTCTTGCTGTAAAGAAGGGTTTCGACGCCGGCCCAAAATGAGTTATAGACGCCCCAGATTGGCATCAGTCCGAGGCGAATAATTCGGTTAGGACGCAAGCTGGGTTTCAATGCAAACAATTTCACCATCGTGGACAGCTTCATCCCGTGATACAGGATCAACTGGCCTTGAGACGATCGTTTCGGAGTTGCTTCGCTTCCGGATTTCGAGTTCATTCCATGCAATCTGTTTGCTTCACAAGGAAAGTACACGCTGAACCGTTTTGAACGACGGATTCAGAAACGGTGTACTCACTCCAATTGATTCCCTTGTGTTCAACAGGGGATCTGTTTCGGTCTTATACGAACAAATCGGTATGAGATGATTCGTTTCTCTCCCCAGAGAAACAATTTACCTCATTCTGTCGAAATTCACCTGACCAAGTCCGTATTTACGCAAACCACCGCGTTTATGGCAACTCCGATTTGTGATCTGATTTCTGAATCGATGTGATTTGCTGACTTTGACGAAGATGCCGTAAATGCAGATTTGGCAGAGATCGTGAATTTTTACAAGGTGTTTTTCTGAATCAAATCCTCGAATTCTTCAGGCACCCAATTCTTGTCGACCCCATAGTTGAGTAACGCAGGGGGATTTGGGAGTTTTGCGTTGTGTCTGTACGTCTGTCCCCCCTGTTGAGAGAGTGTCACACATCGGGGCTGCGGAGTGGTCGCCTACATTCTGTTTCTTTGCGCAAATGCAATGCTGTTCATGCGACCGCAGGAGGTGATGCCTGCTCTCGGTGATCTGCAGCTCTATCTTCCGTGCATTCTTGGGGCAATGGTTTTTGGAATTCAGGATCTCTACAACCAGCTGCGTTGGCGTACCATGATGCAGCAGCCGGTTAACCTGTGCGCTGTCGGGATGCTGGTTGCCATCTTTACCTCACGCCTGTTCACTGCAAATTTTGATGAACTGGACGTGGTGCTCACCAACATGGCCAAGGTGATTCTGTATTACCTTGTGCTTGTCTCGGTAATGACGACTCCTCAGCGGTTTCGATATTTTTTGATGACGACGGCAATTTTTGCCACTGTGATGGTCGCATTCAGCGTTGTCGACTATCGAGCGTTCGTCAAAGAGTGGCAGGGGAATCCAGAATTTCTCGTCGTTCTGGATCAGGAACGCGGACTCGATCCAAGTGAACGAAAAATTTTGCGCCACATTCCTGATCGTGACGGCGTCGATGCCTACGGAGAGGAGATCTGGTTCTTTCGTCTCTGTGGACTCGGGGTTTTCCACGATCCCAACGATATCTCTCTGCTGATTGTCGCAACCAGTGTGATCTCGGTGTATTTCCTGACGGATCCCAAGCTTGTTGGAGTCCGGTATCTCTGGCTGATTCCACTGTGCATCAATGCTGTTGCAATGGTTTACACCTACTCTCGCGGCGGATTACTCGCAGCTGGGGTTGGGGGAATGGCATGGCTTGTGACCAAGTACGGGCAGCGAGTCGCAATTGCGATTGGGATCATGGGGGCAATCGCCGCTCCACTGTTACTTGGGAGAGCAGGCAATATTGATGTGTCCTCAGGAACCGGGCAGCAGCGAATTCAGCTTTGGGCAGAAGGATTGTCTGCCATTCAGGGAAGCAAATTCTTCTTTGGAATTGGGGAAGGGGTCTACCCGACACTTGGAGAGCACGTTGCTCATAATTCCTTTGTTCACTCGTTTGTTGAACTGGGATTCTTTGGTGGAACGTTGTTCATGGGCTGCTTCTTTCTGCCAGCCTTCACGATCTACCTGATCCGGGTGAACAAGTTCGAAATTCATGATTCTGATCTGCGAAGGTTTCTCCCATATCTGGCGGCCATTCTCGCAGAGTGGTGCATGGGCATGTACTCCCTTTCACGTTGCTATGTGCCACCGACGTATATGGTGGCTGGATTGGCTGCCTCGTATATCAACCTGATCGGGTTCTATCGCCCAAATCCGAAACCGTTGCTGCGGCTCTCTCCACGAGTCATGAAACCCTGGCTTGCCGGGAGTGTGGGACTGTTGATGGTGACATATGTGTTCGTACGGCTCTTTGCCCGTTGGGGGTGAATGTGCTCGTCTGGATGTCACTGGAACATATTGCGAAGTTGTGAAAGTCAGGAAACAAAGAGAATGTCCGCTCCGGAAATCAGCGTCGTCATTCCTGCATATAACGCAGAGAAGACCATTGCGCGCACGCTGGAGAGTGTCTTGTCTCAGACACATCCTCTCCATGAAGTGATTGTGGTTGACGATGGCTCGCAGGATGGGACCGGGGATGTTGTCCGCGCGTTCGGAAGTCGCGTTCGATATCTGAAGCAGGCAAACGCTGGCCCTGCTGCTGCCAGAAATCATGGTGTGAAAGTCTCAACCGGAGACTGGATCGCTCTGCTGGATTCAGATGATGCCTGGCTTCCTGAAAAGATTGCGAAGCAGGCGTTAAAGATCTCGGATGATGTCGCGATCATTCATACCTATACACTGCAGGATCGACTGAGAACGGAACGGGAACTCACCTTTGATGTCCTGTGGGAGCACAACCATATCGGCACATCGACGGTGATTTTCAATAAAGCCGTTTTTGAAGCTGTGGGGGGATTCGGCGAAGATCGGGCTCTGATCGGCGCAGAAGACTACAACCTGTGGTTGAGAATGGCCGCAACAGGAAAACGAATCGTCACCGTACGTGAAGAACTGACGATCTATACTCCTGCCGAAAATAGTCTGTCCCAACAGACTCCCAAAGTGATCAAGGCCGAGTTGTTGAATATGGATCTGCTGGCAGACCGTTTCAACCTGCCAGTGAAGATGGTGAGAGACAAGCGTGCCGCGTTACTTGATGAGTATGCAGGTGCCTTGTTCTGGGCTCGGGATCTTCCTCTCGCAAGAAAGTATTATCGAGCCCTGCTGAAAGACCGGCCAACGGCAAAGAATCTTGGATATTGGCTGGCAACCTATGTGCCGGTATCTGTGCTGAATCTTCCCCGTTCGCTTTCAAGATCGTTTGGAAGACGATCTGCTGATGTCTCCTCAATTCCGGTTGTGGTGACACGATGAGCGTGAAGAGAAACGTTATTGCCGGATGGGGAGCACACCTGTTTACGGTGATTATTGGCTTCTTCATGATGCCGTATATCCTCGGCACTGTTGGAGAGGCTCAATACGGCGCATGGGTCTTCATTAATGCCATCGCCGGGTATTCGTCGATGGTCTACGCTGGCTTCGGGGCGACGATCTGTCGGTATGTTGCCGATCTCTCTGCACGGAAAGACTGGCAGAAGCTCAATGCTGTTGTCAGTACCATTCAGCTTGTGTACTGCGGGACAGCATCAATTGTGATTCTGTTCACGTTGTTGTTCGCCTGGTATGCCCCTTCGCTTGGGAAATGGGGAGAACTGCCCGTCGGTGAAGTGCAGATTTCGATTCTGATTGTCGGTGCGACAATCGGGATGGGAATGATCGCCAGTGTCTACGGCGGTGTTCTCGTCGGAACACAACGTCTGGATGTGAAGCGTGCGATCGATGTTGTGATGGGAATCGTTCGCCTGGTGCTGACGCTTCTGTGCGTTGATCAGCGTTATGGACTGATTACATTAGGTGTGATCTTTTTTGTAACCACAGTGATTGAGCACGTCGTAAGCGCATTGTTTGCGTACCGACAATTACCTCAGTTATCGATCGCTCCCTGGCATGCACGAAAGAATGTGTTTTATGAATGTGCAGGATTTAGCGCGTTCAATGCCGTTGCTTTGCTTGCAGAGTATTTAATTTACTTTACCGACACCGTGATTATCGGTTTGGTTCTGGGGCCTTTAGCAGTTGTGCCCTATCAGATTGGACTGCGAATCGCCCAGATGATTCAGATTCCAATCGCTCAGATCGGAGAAGCGGTGCTTCCCCGCGCTGGTGAGCTTTATGCGCGTGGAGATCGTGCAGGATTGGCTCGGTTGGTACATCAAGGGATGGGCGTGTCTTTCCTGCTGTCCGGCGGCTTCCTGATCGGGACATTTTATTTTGGGGATTTACTGATTCGGACATGGATTGGGAAACAGTATGCCGATAGTCATTCTGTAATGGTTCTACTGGTGGCATCGCAATTAGTGTCGCTTCCGATGGTCATTGTACGGAAAGCACTGCTGGGGGCGGGGCAGGTTCGTGTTCAGGCGTGGATCGATTTACTTGAGGCCGCAATTAATCTGGTCCTCTCGTTAATATTTATTCGATATTTCGGAATTATTGGTGTCGCCTACGGTACGATTGTCCCGTTGTACTTAGTTGAGATTGCTGTGTTGTTGCCTTATGCAATCCGAACTTTGGGGTTGTGTAAGAAAGAGATCTGGCGGGTTGTTATTGCTCCACAGTTACCTGCGCAGGTTGCATTGCTTCTGTTTTGTGATGTTGCCGTGAGATATACGCCTGAGTCTGGGTGGGGAGCTTTGTTGCTTGTGACCATTGGTGGTGGAGGAGTGCTGTTAGGTGTTCGGGCTGTGATCGCTCTGCTCGAACGAAAAACAAACCGGACACAGGGCACAAGTCTTGGTGAGATGGAGGCCGTGGCCGGATCAGTATGATGATATCTCAAACAAAGAAACTGGTTGTACGACCTGATATGGTTGTTCATTCCCTGAAATGGCGAACTCTCTCGTTTGTCCAGGTGCATGAATCACTTGCTCTCTGGCGCAGACTCGAGCAGCGCATTGGGGAAACGTCGGTTGCGAATTCTGCGGTGTGGATCGAAAGCTGGCTGAAAAGCTATGGCGATGTGATTCCTTATCAGATTGCCGTCTTTGAATCCCATGGGGCCGTTCGTGGCATGTGCCTCATTACAGAAGGGGTTCAACAGAAGGAAGGTCCGTTCCATGTGAATACCGTTCACATTGGAACGGCTGGAGAACCGAACGGAAGTGTGTGCGTCGAATACAATCGGATTCTGGTTGAGCCTGCGTATCGTGACGAGTTTATTTCCGGGCTCGTTTCGCTGATGAACACTGATGATCGCTGGGAGCAGTTGCGTCTGGATGGATTCTCGGATGCAGACCTTGAGCCGTGGCTGGAGCATTTGCCCGGTGCTCAGATTCGTCATCGTGAAAGCCGTTACTTTGATTTTGAAGCCACTCGTACGGCGGGAACCGAGGTCATTGATCAACTGGGACGAAGCACTCGGGCGAATCTCAGAAGACGTCTGAAACAATACGGGGAACTGACCTGCGAATGGGCCGAGAACGTAGATCAGGCTGAAGACATTTTTCATGAACTGATTGAACTGCATCAGGCTCGCTGGAAAGCAATTGGTCAACCGGGAGCATTTGCGAATCCCCGATTTCTGAAATTTCAGGCCGAAGCCAGCCTGCGACTGTTTCTGGAGAATAAAGCGGTTCTGTTTCGTGTGCGTCAGCAGGACGAAACGATCGGCTGTCTCCTCTTGTTGAATGATCGGAATCGTCTGCTCGATTATCTGTCTGGTTTTGCTTCGTTTGAAGAAAAGCCCAGCCCCGGTCTGATTACGCATTACCTTTGTATGGGAGAGGCAATGCGTCGTGGGTACTCTGCCTATGATTTCCTTGTTGGAGACAAACGGCATAAAGACAACCTGTCGAATCAGGTCGCCGATCTGTGCTGGTTGACCTGGTCGAGACCGAATTGGAAGTTTCGATTTCTGGATGTCATGCGGGCCATCAAGCATCGAATTCGACGACCAACATCTTCGACATAGAGTAAAAGCTCGCAACAGTAAAAGCTTGCAATGGCGTGAGAGCAGCTCAGTCTTTCTCTTCTCGAAAGACTGCCGAGCAACCAGATGAGAAACCGAATCGGTCTAGGGAATGAACGTGGGAACTCAAACTCTGAAACCCAAAGCAGACTCGCCAGCAGGTCAGCAAGAGACCGTAACGTTGGCGGCTCCGTTGAAGATCTGTCATGTCAGCATGACATTGAGAACCGGGGGGCTGGAACGGTTATTGGTTGAGTTTGGTCGTTTTCATAACCCAAAGCATGTCGAACTGACGTTTGTGTCACTGACAGGGCTTGGTCCACCAGCTGATGATTTACGTGCAGCGGGATTCGACGTTCAAACGATCGGACTGCCGAAAACAAAAAAGATTGCTGCGCTGAAATCGCTACGTTCAATTTTTCGGGAACGGCATATCGATGTTGTTCATACTCATAACACTTATCCGCATTTTTATGGTGCAATCGCAGCCAGATGGGCCGGCGTGCAAACCGTGATTAACACGCAACATGGCCGCGGTTGTGGCTCAGGATGGAAGGCTCTTTGGCAGTTTCGAATTGCCAACCATCTTGCCTCTCGTGTTGTTGGTGTTTCTGAAGACGCGACAAATTTATGTCAGGGACAGGATCGCCCCAATGCAAAGAAGATGATTACTGTCTGGAATGGGATTGATCTGGATCGATTTGCATTTCATGGGCCACGTCAGGAGCCGATTGCGATTTCCGTCGCCCGATTGTCTCCAGAGAAGGACTACGCGACTCTGTTTCGCGCATTGCCGCAGGTGATTCAGTATGAACCGCAGTTCAGGCTGATATTGGTGGGCGATGGAAGCGAACGTCTTCCGCTGGAAAAGCTGGCAGATGAACTCGGCATCCGAAATCACATCGAGTTTCTCGGTGAAAGAAAGGATGTCTCGGAGTTGTTAAAAACGGCAGGCTTCTTTGTGTCGTCGTCGAAGACTGAAGGAATCTCTCTCACATTGTTGGAAGCAATGGCGGTTGGTCTGCCGATTGTCACCACCAGAGTCGGCGGGAACCCAGAGATTGTTGTTGAAGGGGAAACCGGAAAGCTGGTGCCTTCACAGAATCCAGACGCACTGGCCAAAGCGATTTGCCAGATGCTGGACGAGCGACCGCTATGGCCAACCTATGCTGATGCTGCTCGGGCTCGCGTGGAACAGAATTTCAATGCACGGACGATGGTGATGAACTACGAACGGCTCTATCAGGAATGCTACCTGAATCAGTTCTAAACAG